>JAJXXM010000392.1 GCA_021781095.1 bacterium | reverse complement strand
TCACGGTGACGAAATCAAGCGAGGGCTTCATACGCGCCTGCATGGTTAGATCGTTCATCCGCCTCAGGCTACAAGGGAAGCGGAGTGAATCCTTTAACTCCCCCCGGCGTGTCCGTACGTCAACCTGTTGCCGCATCGTCCAACGCTCATCCCGCCCATCGCGCCTTCGAAGGAGGCCTTCCTGCCCTCCTCATCGTGGCGCTCGCGGGGGGCACCCTCGGCTTCTTTCTCTGGCAGAGTTGGGGCGCGCCGCACCTCGGGTCGGCGCTCGGCGAGATGGCCTTCCTCGGATTACCGCTTCTCGGCGCCGCGTTCTCGCTCGTCCTCTGGCTGGAATACGCGCGCTACTTCAGCGCTCGCGCCGGCGTCACGTTTGCGAAGTCGCTTCGGCACGACGCCATCACCTGGGCGCCCTTTCTTTTGCTCTGGGCGACCTATATCGTGCCGCCGAATCTCGCGACCGGGTCGCGCTTGCTCGTGCTCGGCGCGATCCTCTTCGCCATTCTCAAAGTGCTCATCGCCGCGCGTTTCAACCAAACCGTCCGTGAAGTGCTGCTCGATTTCGTCGCGACGCGGGCCGCGATCATCGTGATCGCCGAGCTCGCCGCCGTGATCATCGGGCAGCGCCCCGGACAGCACGTCAGCGAATCGTCGCAGCTGTTGCTCGCGGTCTGGGGGCGCTGGGACGCCGTCCACTATCTCGACATCGCGACCCGCGGCTATCAAGGGACCGAGATGGCGTTTTTCCCGCTCTACCCGATGATGATTCGAGCGCTCGGCGTGCTCGTCGGCAATCACCTGGTCGCAGGGTTGCTCATCTCGAACGCGTGCTTTTTCTTCGCGCTGCTCTTTCTCTACAAGTTGCTCGAGCGGGAATTCGACCGCACCGTCGCTCGGCGCGCGATCTTCTACGTTTCGATCTTTCCGTCGGCGGTATTCTTCTCAGCCGTCTATACCGAGTCGCTCTTCTTCATGCTCACGGTCGCCGCGTTCTTCTACCTCCGCCGCCGCCGCTGGCTCTTGGCCGGCACGATCGGTTTTTTCGCCGCGATGACGCGCGTGGAGGGGATCTTGTTGCTCGTCCCCTTCGTATTGGAGTGGTATGCGGCCTATCGCGATCGGCTCGCCGAACATATCCGCTCGCTGCTCCCGGCGGCGTTGATCGGCGCCGGCCTCGCGCTCTATATGGCGTACCTCTGGGTCGTCACCGGCGATCCGCTCTTTTTCTCGCACGTTCAGGCGCATTGGAATCGACACCTCGCCCCACCCTGGGTGAGCGTGACGAACTCCATCCTCGCGATCGCGCACGCGCATTCCGGCGCGGCGGTCGCGAATCAGGCGCTCGAACTGAGTTTCACCGCGCTCATGGTCGCCGTGCTGATTTTCGGATGGAAGCGTCTGCGCCCGTCCTATATCGCCTACATGGCGCTCTCGGTGCTGATACCGATGTCCACCTCGAGCCTCATGAGCATGCCGCGATTCGCGCTCGTCCTCTTCCCGCTCTTCGCCATCCTCGCGCGATGGGGCGACCGACCGTGGGTCAACAACCTCATTCTCGCGTTCTCGCTCCCGCTGTTAGGGCTTTTCACCGTTCTCTTCGCCGATTGGTATTGGGTTGCATAGTATCGTTCAAAACGTCGCGAACCGGCGCGGCGTCCGTCAATTCACGAAGTTCGCGATCGTCGGACTCTCCGGGACGATTCTCAATTTCATCCTCTTCACGCTGCTGCAGCGCGCCGTGCCCAATCACGACCAGGCGCTGCCCTACGCGATCATCTACTCCATCGCGTTCATGGCCGGCGGCGTCTCCAATTACGTCCTCAATCGTCGTTGGACGTTCCGCTCGGAAGCGAACGCGGTACGTGAAGGGGTACAGTTCCTCACCGTCTCCGCGCTCGCACTCCTCGTCGGGCTCGGCGTCGCGCCGCTGACCAAGCCGTTTTTCGGGAACCACTACGGGCACCGCACCTGGCTGGTCGGCACCGTCGCCGGTATCTTCGTGAATTTCTTCGTCAATAAGTACTGGACGTTCCGGCACACGCGGTGAAGTCGTTTCGTTTTCTTCTCATCGCGGTCTGTATTTTCGGCGCGGCGTTGCGGTTGCACGGCATTCACAACCCGATTCTCGACCATCCGAATTGGCGGCAAGGCGACACGGCGAACATCGCGCGCAACTTTTATCGCCTCAACGGAAACATTCTCTATCCGCAGACCAACTACGACGGCCCACCGCCGCATTACGTCGAATTGGAACTGCAGATCGTTCCCTATCTCGCCGCCTCGCTCTATCATTTTTTCGGCATCCATCCGATCTTCGGACGGCTGCTGACCCTGGGTTTTAGCGTCGCTACCATCGCCGTGCTCGGGCTCTTCGGGCGTTGGCTCTTCGACGATGCGCTCGCCGGGCTGATTGCGGCGCTCGCTTACGCGATCTTCCCCGGAAGTATTTACTACGGGCGCACCTTCACTCCCGATGCAACGATGGTCTTTTTCCTCACGGCAGCGCTCTACGCCGTCTCACGCTTACTGCTCGAGGATCTCGCCGTCGAGCCGCGGCGGCTCGCGCGTGCGGCGGGGCTCACCACGCTAGCGCTCCTTGCCAAACCCGTCGCTCTCGCGGGGCTCCTCGGCGCGCTCGGACCGCTCGTCGAACGACTCCGCGCAAAGCATCCGATCCGTCCGACCGCGCTCGTCGTCCTCGCATTCGTCCCGCTCGCGATTCTGGAGATGTACGACCACGCGGTGCGCGGGCACGCCCAGTGGCTCTGGGCGAGTGCGATCCTCTCGAAGCACGTCATCCCGCATCTACTCGCCTCGTTCGGCTCGCTCCACGGTTTTGCGTGGCAGGTCAAACACGCGGCATACGGGTTCAATCTCTTTCGCGTGACGATGCTGGGAACGATCGGGAGCATCGTCACGCTCGCCTCGCTCTTCGCGCTCCCACGCGTGCGGACGCGCTCGCGACTGCTGCTCCCACTCTGGTTTCTCGGCGCGGCGCTCTATACGTATGCCGTCATCGCCGTCGAGCGCGTCGACTACTATCTCTTCTTGCTCCTCCCGGCATGCGCGCTCGCCATCGGCGCGGGCGCGATCTGGGTGCGCGATCGCTTTGGAAACGAACGCCGTGGCACCGTCGCGCTCGCGATCGGCGGCACGCTGCTCGGAGCAGCGATGCTCGTGGGCGGTCTCGCAGCGATCGCCCCGTATTATCGCTACAGCAAAGTCGCCTATCGCAATGCCGTCGCACTCGATCGCGCCTTGCCGCGCAACGCCTTACCCGTGATCGCGCATTACGGCCCCGACATTTTCTACTATATGGATCGCTTCGGATGGGAGGAAGACCCGTACCTCTGGACGCCGTTCGATGAAGAGAGCGCGATCGCCAAAGGATCGCGGTATTTTATCTCGATCGAAGACGCGCGTTTCCGTAAAAATCTCGAGCTCTGTGCGTGGATGTCACGCTTCCCGCTCCTCCACGTTCCCGGCGTCAGCTGGCCGGTCTATCACACCTCGCTCCGAGCGATTCTCCCGGGAGCACACCGGCGGTGGCGCGCATTTCGCCGCGCCGAGCGCGCCGGCAACGGGCGCGCCTTCCTTACGGCGCACGGCCTCTGCCTGCTTCACTCAGGGAAGGGGTAGGAGCGAGGCCCCTCCGAGGTTCGACGAACTCGCGCCGGCAGCATTGGGAACCCCCGAACTGACCAACTGCCGATACGCGATCAATCGATTGGTGTTCCGCGCGACGTCGAGTTCGAGTTCGTACGAGGCCTTGATCGCCGAAGTCAGATCCGCGGTATCGTAGGTGTACGAAAAACGATGCAGGTTACGCAGGATCGCCCTATTGGCGATATCGAGTTGCGTGTACGCTTCCAAAATGCGTCGCGCCGCGCTCCGGTAGGTCGGGTAATTCGAGCTGACGATGCTCTGCTTGAGGCTCGCGCTCTCGATCTCGGCGCGCAGCGCTTGCAGGCGAAGGTTCTTCGGTTCGATGCGCTCGGCTTCACGGATCGTTCCTAACGCGCCCTGAAGATCGCCGAGGGTATATTGTTTGTGCGCCAGGTCGGCGGCGGCGGCAACGTAGCCGGCGCGTACCGTGGCGTCGTGCGGATCGATCTTCAGCGCGAGGCGGTAGGAGAGCTCGGCACCGCGCACGTCGCCGCGCGCGAGCGCGATGCGCCCCTGGTGAACGCGCGTCTGCGCGATCCACGATGCGACCGAGTGAGCGCAGCCGGAGAGCGCGAGCAGCGCTCCCACGAGTGCGAACGAACGAAGGCTAGAAGTGAACGTGGACGGCAAGGCGGGCTACCTCCTCGATCAAAAGCGCTGCAGGCACGAAGAGTAATTGCGAGAGTATCGTACCCAGAATCGCGGTTAGCGACAAGTAGAAGACCATCGAGCGCACCTCGTCGATGCTCCGCTTCCCGTGGATCGCCTGGTCGGTAATCATCGACGAGGTCGGATCGACGAAGAGCGTAAAGGCGATCGTGCCGATCCCGTTGACGACGCCCGAGAGACTGATCGCGGTGCGCGATACCGCCGGATCGAGCACCGAGGCGAGAAACGCGCCCTGAACGCCGATCGCATAGACCGCCATCACGAGGATATTGAAGATCAACATGCGGCGCGGCAATTGCCGCCACTGAAACGCGCGTAATTGGGCGAGCGTCGGGAGATGCTCCGCGCGCAACACTTCGAAGAAAATGCGTGGGTTCAACAAGCGCGCGACGGCGTGCGGCACCGATCCGCGCGCCTCGAACGAAGCGACGCCGCGGCGGAACAAATACGCGAACATCGGTAGGAAGAGCGCGAAGACGATCATGCCGAAGGTCCCCGCGAGCACGATCAACCGCAGCTGCAGTTCGAAGGTATGCTGCCACGCAACCAGCGTTGCGGGATCGTTCCGATAGTGCACGACGGCGTGCCCGGCGGTATCGGAGAGCGGCCCGATAAAAAATGCCGAAAAAAGATTCGCGAGTCGGCCGGTCGTCACGAAAAGATTGAAGAGCGAGATCGAGGTGGCGATCCGTTTGGTTTGGACGCCGGCGAGGCGAGCGGCATACGCACCGATCGTCACTCCCTGCACGATGAACGTAATCACCATCGCTCCCCAGAGTTTTCCGGAGAACAGGTGCGGGAGCAGCGGAAAGCTATGCGCCATGCGCTCCCCAGCCGATCTCGGCGGCGGTGGTCGGGCCGACTAATGCGAGGCTCCGGCGCTGCGGAGCGAACGCGAGGTTCGCGATCTCGAGCACGCCCTCGGCGGTTACCGCGTCGATGCGCGCCTCGATCTCCTCTTGCGGAATCTCGCGGCCGTGAACGAGCTCCTGGCGCCCGAGGCGCATCATACGGCTCGAGGTACTCTCCAACCCTAACGTCATGCTGCCCTTGAGGTGCTCCTTCGCGAGTCGCAACTCTTCGGCCGCGACGGGAACGCTCGCGAGGCGATCGACCTCATCGAGAATCGTATCGATGCAGGGCTGGGCGTTCTTCAGCGAGGTGCCGGCGTAGACCGCAAGGCTTCCCGCCTCGCGATAGGTGCTGCCGTAGGCGGTGATGGTGTAGACGAGGCCGCGCTTTTCGCGCACTTCCTGAAAGAGTCGGCTCGACATTCCGCCGCCGAGAATCGTTTGCGCGACCGAGAGTGCGAAGCGACGCTCGTCGCGCGCGCTCACGCAGGCTCCGCCGAGAACGAGGTGGACCTGTTCGATCTCTTTGCTGCGACGGACGAGCGCGTGGCGAACGGCGGGAGCCTGCGCTGCGGGGAGTGCCGCCGTTCCCGTCTGCGCGCCGAGCGCGCGCTCGGCCAACGCGACGATTTCTTCGTGATCGACGTTGCCGGCGGCGCAGAGCACGACGGCGTTGGGCGCGTAGTGGGCGGCGAGGTGCGCGCGCAGGTCGCTCGATTCGAGCGCACCGACCGTCTCGGGAAAGCCGATCGTCGGCGCACCGAGATCGGAGCCCTCCCAGAGTTGCTGCGAGAAGACTTCGTGCACGAGATCGTCGGGTGCGTCCTCGTACATCTTGATCTCTTCGAGGACGACGTTGCGTTCTTTGCGCAACTCCTCGGGATCGAAGAGTGAATGCGCGAGCATGTCGGAGAGCACGTCGATCGCCAACGGAACGTGTCGATCGATCACCTTCGCGTAATAGCAGGTCGTCTCTTTATCGGTAAAGGCGTTGAGGTCGCCGCCGACCGAATCGAGCGCCTCCGCAATCTCGCGTGCGCTGCGACGTTGCGTGCCCTTAAAGAGCATGTGTTCGACCATGTGGGAGATTCCGCGCAGGCGCGGCGCCTCGGCGCTCGACCCGACATCGACCCAGAGGCCGATGCTCGCCGAGCGCACCGACGACATCGCCTCGGTAATGACGCGAACGCCGTTGGTGAGGACGCTTTTCTTACGCATGGGGAGTGCTCCGTACGAGCGAGCGAGCGATCCAGTGGGGATCGACGACGATACCCTCGCCGCCGTTTAGGCGCCGCGCGAGATGGGCGGCGCTCTCGCCGCGCCGTACGCTCAGCGTCAAGACGTCGCGTTCGGTCGGCATCGCCTTGTCGCCGGAAACGATCGTTCCCGGCGCGACCGGTATCGGAACGACGATCCAGCAGTCGACTTCGCGTATTTGGGGCGAGACCGCAAATGCATTCTCCACCGCGGAGAGCAGTTCTCCGTCGAGCGTCGCTTTACTCACCGGCCCGTGAAATTTCTCTCCGGAGAAGCGGAGTCCGACGTAGACGCGCTTCCCGAGACCCGAGGCGCGTATCTCCAATAGCTGGACGGGCAGCACGCGGGTAAAGAGACGCTCGCCGATCGCGATGGCGATGGCGCGCCGGTTTCCGCGCGCGCGCGCCGCCGCATCGATCTGCACGATCGACGGACGCACGGGTTTCGCCGCGAAGGCCGGAGTCGATTGCGCCAACGCGAGGGCGACGGCGAGAGCGGCGAACGAAGCCTTAATACGACGCGGCAACGTAGGCTCGTACCTTAGCGGGCTCTCCACACGCGACGCAGACGCGCTCGTCGCCATCCAGCGGCCGCAGAACGCGGGTCGTCGCCGAACATTCCGCCTTGATGTGCGCCTCGCACTCGGCGCGGTCGCACCAGGCGATATCGATCATTCCGGCGCGCGCGCGCGCCGCTTCATAGAACGCGTCGCGTTCGGTAATTCGAACGATGTGCGCGTCGAGCGCCTCCTTCGCTTGCCGGTAGAGCGACTCTTGAACCTGCTCGAGCGAGCGGCGCAGCTCGCTTTCGAGCGCCTCGACGGAGACGCTGCGCGAACGCTCGGCGGCACCCTTTTCGAGATCGCGCCGAACGAGAATGACGCTGCCCGCATCGACGTCGCGCGGCCCGATCTCGATGCGTACCGGAACGCCGCGCATCTCCCACTCCGCATATTTCCAGCCCGGTGACTGGTCGCGATCGTCGACGCGCACGCGCATGCCGCTGCGTTTGAGCGCGGCGGCGAGCTCGCGAGCACGCTCGACCGCACGCCGGTCTTCACCGCGTACGATCGGAATGAAGACCGCCTCGATCGGCGCGAGCTTCGGCGGAATGCGCAGCCCGCGGTCGTCGCCGTGCGCCATAATCATCGCCCCGAGCATGCGCCACGAGACGCCCCACGAGGTGGTGTAGGCGTGTTTGATCGCGCCGTCGGCATCCGTAAACTGAATGTTGAAAGCGCGCGAAAAATTTTGCCCGAGATCGTGCGAGGTTCCCGATTGCAACGCTTTTCCGTCGGGCATCAAGGCCTCGATGCTATAGGTCTCGATGGCACCCGGAAAACGTTCGCTCGCGCTCTTCGGCCCGGAGAGAACCGGGAGCGCCGCGACGTTGCGCGCGAACTCTTCGTAAACGCCGAGCATTTTCAGCGTCTCTTCGCGCGCTTCTTCGGCGGTCGCGTGAGCGGTGTGCCCCTCTTGCCAGAGAAACTCCATCGTGCGCAGGAACGGCCGCGTCGCTTTCTCCCAGCGTACGACGTTCGCCCATTGATTGATGAGAATCGGCAGGTCGCGATAGGACTCGACCCACTGCGCGTACATCGTTCCGATCGTCACCTCCGAGGTCGGGCGAATCGCGAGCCGCTCGGTGAGTTTTTCTCCGCCTCCATGCGTGACCCACGCAACTTCAGGCGCGAATCCTTCGACGTGCTCCGCCTCTTTGGTGAGCAAACTCTCGGGAATCAACAGCGGGAAGTAGGCGTTTTCGTGCCCGGTGGCTTTAAAACGCGCGTCGAGTTCGCGCTGGAGATTCTCCCAAAGCCCGTACCCGTACGGGCGCAGAACGACGCAGCCGCGTACCGGCGCGTAGGAGATGAGTTCGGCCTTGAGGCAGACCGCAGTGTACCACGCCGAGAGATCTTCGGATTTCGGCGGGATCGATTTGGGGAGCGCGACGGGAGCTTCGGACATAAGCGCACCGGGTTCGCGCGATTTGGCGGGGCCGCCTGCGCGCGGGCGCGAAGCCGAGCGAGCGATGCCCAAACTTACCCGAATTTACACGCGCACCGGCGACGACGGGAGCACCGGCCTCGTCGGGGGCCAGCGAATCGCGAAGAACAGCCTCCGCATCGAGACCTACGGCACCGTCGACGAACTTTCAAGCGCGGTCGGACTCGCCCGAACCGAGATGCGTCCGCTGCTCGCCACGCACGAGCGTGCGCGGCGCCTCGACGCGTGGCTCGACTGGGTGCAGGACGCCCTCTTCAACCTTGGAAGCGATCTCGCAACCTTACCGGCCAACCGCTGGGAAGGCATGCCGCTCACCTCTGCCGAGGACGTGCGCGCGCTCGAGCGCGCGATCGACGAAGCGCAGCGCGATCTCGAACCGCTGGCGAACTTCATTCACCCCGGCGGTGCCCCGACCGGTGCCTTTCTCCACCTCGCGCGGACGGTCTGCCGCCGCGCGGAGCGCTTGCTCGTTACCCTGCGCGCCGAGGAGGACGGGCTCTCGATCGAGACCCTCCATTTTCTCAATCGACTCTCCGATGCGCTCTTTGTCTGGTCGCGTTGGATCAACGCCGAACTCCACGAACCCGAATATCTCTGGAATCCCAAGAGCGCCCCGCCGACGCCCTGACGGTCTCCTAGGGGGACGCCGCGACCGAGCCTGCGAAGAGCGCGGCCGATGGCATTTTTTGAACGGCTGTTCGCTACAACGAACGTCGAGCGGCTGCGCGCGCTCGCACAACGAAAAATTCTCAAACGCGCACTCTCCGCGAAGGACCTGGTGGCGATCGGCCTAGGGACGATGATCGGCGGCGGTATCTTTACCACCATCGGCACCGGGGTCAAGGGCGCTGGGCCCGCAGTCATCATCAGTTATTTGCTCGCCGGTATCACCTCGTTCTTCGCCGCGCTCTGCTATGCGGAGCTCGGTGCGATGGTGCCGATCGCCGGGAGCGCCTATACGTACGCCTATGCGACGATGGGAAAACTCTTCGCATGGATCATCGGCTTCGCACTGATCTTCGAATACGGGATCAGCGCCGCGCCGGTCGCGCAGCAATTTTCGGCGGCGTTCCAGGACGTCTTAAAATCCGTCGGTTTCGTGCTGCCGACGTGGGCGCAACAATCGAACCTGGTCATCCACGGCGCGTGGTGGCAGCTCAATACGTGGGACCTGGCCCATTCCCAAGTCGACGTCGTCGGCGCGCTCTTCGTGCTCGCGCTCTCGCTGCTGCTCTCGGTCGGCATTCGCGAAACCGCGACGACGAATAACGTTTTCGTCGTTCTGAAAATTTCGGCGCTGATGGTCTTTATCGTCGCCGGACTCTTCCTCTTCCATCCGGCGAACTTGCAAAATTTCAATCCCTTCGGCTGGGGGAAGCTCACGCCGTTCGGCGGCTCTGCCGACTACAACTCCACCGTGCAGCCGTACGGCATTGTCGCCATCGCGGCGTACGTGTTCTTTAGCTACATCGGATTCGATACCGCCACCACGACCGCCGAAGAGTGCAAGAATCCCAAGCGCGACGTCCCGCTCGGCGTGCTCGGAGCGCTCGGCATCGGCACGCTGATCTACTGCGCGACGGCGATCGTACTCGTCGGTGCGATGCCCTGGTCGACGGTGCCGATCAAAGATCCGCTCGTCGTCGCCCTCGCACCGCTCCACCTTCCGTTCGTCAGCGCGATCATCGTCATCGGCGTCCTCGCCGGTACCACCAGCGTCGCCCTGAGCTCGCTCCTCGGGCAATCGCGGATCTTCTACGTGATGGCGCGCGATAAAATGCTCCCGCCGATCGTCGCGAAGGTGCACCCGAAATTCAAAACGCCGGTCAACACGACGATGTTCACGGGAGTCGCGGTCGCGATCCTCACGCTCGTCGTTCCGTTAAACCAACTCTTGAATTTGGTGAATATCGGCACGCTGATCGCGTTTACGGTCGTCTGCGCCGGGGTGCTCTATCTGCGCAAACGGAAGCCCGATATGCCGCGGAGCTTCCGCGTTCCCTTCGTTCCCCTCTTCCCGATCCTCGGCATCGTCTCGTCGCTCTTTCTCGCCGTCTTCGGGCTCTCGCGTACGACGTGGGAATGGTTCGCCGGCGCGTTGCTGATCGGGCTGGTCTTCTTCTTCAGCTATGGGTTCTGGCGCTCGAATCCCGAGCAGATCGTTCCCGTCGAAGAGCCCGAGGGGCTTAGCGAGGCTTAACCGCCCCCTGGAAATTGAGCCCCGGCGTAAGAATGTCGACGCGATTCTTCGCCTTTTCGTAGGCGACGTGGACGGCGAAGGCGCGCGAGATGATCCCGGCGTCGACCATCGTTCTGCCGTGCAGTACGAAGGGTGCGCGGCTCAGCTCGATCGCCCGGCCGTTGAGATTTGCAAATCGATCGCCGATCCGGAAGCGCACGACGGTTCGCCCGCGCAATAAGATCACTTCGCGCTTCGCAGAATCGAGTTCCACCTCTCCACCGACGCGCCGGGCGATGCCGCGAACGGGAAGGTAGAGATGGTCGTCCGCGGTGACGAAGGGCGCGACCCGGGGATTCACCACGCGCCCGTTCACGCGTAACTCCGGGCGCTGCGCGAGCGCGAGCCAGAGTGCGGCGAAGGCGGCGAGCGAGCAGGTCAGCAAGATGGTACGAGCGCGCGGAACGGTGTAGGTCATGTGACGAGCGTGACCTCGTGCCGGTACGCGGGATATTTTTCTAAAATCACGCGCTCGATCTCTACGCGCAAGGCTCCCAGGAGCTCATCTTCGGGATAGGTTCCGATCAACGCGCCGGCGCGATAAATCGCACCCTTTCCCTTGCCGCCGGCGACGCCGACGTCGGCCATCTTCGATTCACCCGGCCCGTTGACGACGCATCCCATCACCGCGACCTTCACCGGTGCGGTGTAGAGTTTCGCGATCGCTTCGACGCTGCGCCCGAGTTCGAGCACGGAGATCTCCGCTCGCCCACAACTCGGGCAGGCCGTGATGTCGAAGCCTTTTTCGCGCAGGCCGAGCGATTTCAAAATGCCCCAGCAGACCGGGACTTCTTCGATCGGATCGGCGGCGAGCGAGACGCGAATCGTGTCGCCGATTCCTTCGAACAGCAAAATCCCCAGACCGATCGAGGATTTAATCGTGCCGTCGCGCAGAAGGCCCGCCTCGGTGATGCCGAGGTGGAGGGGGTAGGGCGTATTTCGCTCGCGCAAGCGCGCGTCCATGAGCCGATAGGCGTGCACCGTGGTGATGACGTCGTGCGCCTTCAGCGACACGGCGATATCGTCGTGGCCGTGCTCTTCGAGCATTTCGATGTGCCGAAGCGCCGACTCCACCATCGCCTCGGCGCAATGCCCGAGTCGCTCCTCGATATCGGGGGCGAGCGAGCCCATGTTCACGCCGACGCGAATGGGAATGCCGCGCGCCTTCGCTGCGAGCACCACCTCGGCGACTTTCTTCGGATCGCGAATATTTCCGGGATTGAGCCGCAACTTCGCGACCCCGGCCTCGATGGCGGCGAGCGCCATGCGATGGTCGAAATGAATGTCGGCGACGATGGGGACGGGAGAACGATGGACGATCGCCGGAAGCCCCGCCGCGTCGGGCGGGTCCTTGACGGTGACCCGAACGACTTCGCATCCTTCCATCGCCAGGCCGTAAATTTGTTCGAGCGTCGCATCGGCATCGGCAGTATCCGTCGTCGTCATCGATTGCACGACAACGGGATGGTCGCCGCCGATCCAGACGCGCTTCACGTCCTCCTTGCCGGTTTTATTGAAGAGTTCGATCGCTTTGCTCTTCCGACGGAGACGCAACATTAGTTCAGTGCCCCTTTTCCGGCGATAATATTGCCGATATCGTGAACGGCGATCACGGCGAAGAGCGCGAGCACGACCGCGAATCCCGCGAAGTGGACCATCGCTTCGCGCTCGGGATCGACCGGTTTGCCACGCAGTAACTCGGCGATGATGAATGCCGCGCGGCCGCCGTCGAGCGCGGGAATCGGCAAGAGATTAAAGAGCCCGAGTGCGAACGAGATCGTCGCTGCGAGCGCAAAATAGGGGCCCCAGCCGAGGTCCTGAATCGCAATCGCGGCGCGACCGATGCCGATCGGCCCGCTGACCTGGCCGGCATACTTGGTGAAATGCGTGACGAGTTTCTCGATGCTGCCGACGCTCTCCGATGCAATGAGGCCGTAGGTATAGCCCGCATCGACGAAGGCATCCGTAAAGCCGACGCGTTCGTAGGGAACGCTCGGAACGATGCCGATGCACCCTTCGCGCGCGTCGCCGGGACAGGGAGCGGGCACCGCGGTGCGGAGGATGGTCGTGCCGTCGTGGAGATACCCGATGCGCAGCGTTTTCCCCAGGGAGGCGTGCAATTTTTTCACCAGTGCGGTGCCGTCGGCGTACGTCACCCCGTCGATCGCAACGATGCGGTCGCCGGGGAGGATGCCCGCGCGTTGTGCCGGCGAACCGCCCTGCACTTCAGCGACAACGGTACTCGGATGCGAGGAAGCGACGCCGAACGCCAGGATACCGACGACGAGAATCACGTACGCGAGAAGAAAATTGACGATCGGCCCCGCGAGCACGATGGCGAGACGTGCGAGCGGCCGCTTCCCCTGAAAATCACCGTCCTCCGTGGCCCCGGCGCCGCGAAATTCGCGTTGTTGTTCGGCCTGCGTGCGCGTTCCATCCTCGCCGAGCATCGCGCAGTAGCCGCCGATCGGAAGGGCGCGAACCGAATAGAGCGTCCCGCTGCGGGGGCTGGTAAACCCGAACAGCTTCGGCCCCATTCCTAACGCGAACTCATTGACGCGTACCCCGTTACGGCGCGCGACGACAAAATGCCCGAGCTCGTGCAGCACCACGAGCACCGAGAGCATGACCAAAAAGGTAAGGATCTTCCCAAACGTCGCGATGGGAATGAACGCTAAGAGATGCATCTAAACTCCAGTGGAGAGCGAGGTGTGCGCGGCGAGTCGAGCGCGCACGAACGCGCGCGCCGCATCGTCGGCACTGCGGAGGCCGGGAAGCGTGAGATCGTCGTGGGGAACGCCCTCGAGCGCCTCGCCGACGAGCGTGGGAATATCGCCGAAGCGAATCGCTCCCGCAACGAAGGCTTCGACGGCGATTTCATTCGCCGCCGAGAGCACGGCGGGAGCGCAGCCGCCGCGCCGTAAGGCGTCGTAAGCGAGGGCGAGGCTGGGGAATCGCTGCATATCGACACGTTCGTAATCATAACGCAGGAGCGCCGCATTCGGTTGTGCCCCAAGGAGCGTGAGGGGATCCAACGGCATCTCCGTCGGCGCCTTCGCCAGCCGCTCCGGATAGGCGAGGGCGTAGCCGATGGGCACCCGCATATCGGGAGCGCAGAGTTGCGCCTTCACGCTGCCGTCGCTAAAGAGCACCGCCCCGTGCAGGAGGGACTGCGGGTGGACGACGACCAGCACGCGCTCCGCGGGCATCGAGAAGAGCCGCGACGCCTCGATGGCCTCGAGCCCCTTGTTCATGAGCGTCGCCGAATCGATCGTATTCTTCGTGCCCATGCGCCAGGTCGGATGGTCGAGCGCCTGTTCGAGCGTCGCCGACGCGATCGCTTCGGCCGAGGCGCCGCGGAACGGCCCACCGGAGGCCGTGATCAACAATGCCGCGACCCGCGCGGGATCCTCGCCGACGAGGCACTGAAAGAGCGCGCTATGTTCGGAGTCGACCGGGAGCAGGCGCCCGCCGCCACGTGCGACGGCATCGACGAGGAGTTCGCCTGCGGCGACGATCGCTTCTTTGTTGGCGACGGCGAGATCGATGCCGCGCTCGGCAGCAGCGAAGATGGCGTCGAGCGCGACCGCACCCGTCGTCGCCGCGAGCACGATATCGGCGCCGCTCTCCGTTGCGGCGCGCAACAAGCCCTCCGCTCCGTCGCGCGCGTCGACGGCGATGCCGGGCGCGAAACGTTGCACTTGACGCTCCAGGAGCGCCTGGTTATTCCCGGCCGCAAGCGCGACGACGTCGAAACGGTCGGGATGTGCCGCGATCGCGTCGAGGGCTTGCGTCCCGATCGATCCCGTCGAACCGAGAATCGCTACTTTTCTGCGCGGCATATCAGCGTACGCTCAGCAACCCGAGAATGTGGAGCGTCGCAAAAAACACGGTCCCGCCGAAGAGATAGGAATCGAAGCGATCGAGAAATCCGCCGTGGCCGACGATTGCGGTTCCCGTATCTTTCACACCGACATCACGCTTGAGCGCCGATTCGACGAGATCGCCGGCTTGCGCGCCGATGTTGGTCGCCGCTGCGAGTGCCACCGCCTGCCAGAGCGTGAGCCCGAGCGGCGCGTAGGTGCTCGCAATCGCCGCGAACGCCGAGACGGCGAGCAACGCTCCGACCGAGCCCTCGACGGTCTTCTTCGGCGAGATACGCGTGAGTTGACGGCGGCCGAAACGGTTGCCGATCAACATACCGAAGATATCGGTCAGAGCGATGCAGAGCAGTGCGAAGACCGTCCAGAACGCACCGACGCCGGGAACGTTCCGCAAAAAAACGAGATAGGTGAGGAGTTTGCCGATGTAGAGCACGGCGAGCAGCGTATAGGCGGTGCGCGCGAAATAGCCGCGTTGATCGCCGTACATGCCGATGGAGAACGCCGCGATCGTCACCCCCGCGAGCAAGACGCCCTCCCACTTTTGCAATCGATTGAGGCTCGCGAGAACGATGTAGGCGAAGACGCCGAGGACGGCGATCGGGTATTCGAGTTCTTGACCTTTTATTTCGCAGAGCGCGTTGAGTTCGTAGAGGCACGCGAGACCGATGGCGAGGACCAAGAGATCGAAGGCCGGCGCCCACACGATCGAGGGCAGCCCGATCGCCGCGATCAGCAGGCCGACGGCGACCCGACGTTTCGTCACCCGCGGTCGCCCGGACAGTACCGCAGAGGCGGAGTTCGATGCGACCGACTCGCTCATGCGCCCCAGCGCCGCGCGCGCCTACCGAATTCTTCGATCGCTGCGGTGAGATCCGCGCGCGAAAAATCGGGCCAGAAAATATCGCTCATCACCAACTCCGCGTAGGCGGCTTGATAGAGCAGAAAGTTCGAGAGCCGCTGTTCGCCGCCCGGGCGAATGACGAGATCGGGATCGGGAAGATCGGCGGTCGCGAGGTGCGCGGCGAGCGTCTCTTCATCGATCTCGTCGGGGGCCAATCGTCCCGCCGCGACCTCGCGAGCGACGGCGCGCATGGCGTCGCGAAGCTCCGCGCGCGAGCTGTAGTTCACCGCGAGGTTGAGCAGCAATCCGGTGTTCGCCGCCGTTTCACGCGCGAGCGACTCCAAGGCCTCGCGCGAACGCGTCGGCAACGCCTCCCAATCGCCGATGATCCGCACGCGAACGTTGTTCCTTTTGAGCTCGTTGAGTTCGGTGCGCGCGAAAAAGACGCAGAGATCGAAGAGAAAGGAGATCTCGGTCGGCTCGCGCCGCCAGTTTTCGGTCGAGAACCCGTAGACCGTCAGCACTTCGACGCCGAGGTCGCTCGCCGCACGCGTGACCTCGCGCAAGGCGAGAATGCCGCGCCGGTGCCCCTCAACGGCGGGCAAACCGCGACGGCGTGCCCAGCGGCGGTTGCCGTCCATGATGATCGCAATATGGCGTGGGATCGCGGCGGCGGCCTCGGGGGCCGGTTGCGGGACGGTGGTTTTCACGTTGCGTCAACGCGATCGTAACGTTCGTATCCTGCGAGCAGCTCCAGCCCGCCCTCGACGGCGCGCACGTTGATCACCCGGAGCTTGCCCACCCCGACCCATGCCCCAAAGGGGCGCACGACGTGCGTCCGCAGGCACCGATCGCCGAGCAATCGGCGGGCCTGGACCTCGGGCATCAAGGCGAGTTGCGGGTCCACGAAGCTATGCGTCAGACCTCCATGACTTCTTTTTCTTTGGTCGCGACGAGCGCGTCGATATCCTTGCTGTAACGGTCGGTGAGTTTCTGCAGCTGCTCCTGCATGCGTTTGCTCTCGTCCTCGGTAATCGTCGAACCTTTCAGTTGTCCTTTGATATCGTCGTGCGCCTTGTGGCGCACGTTGCGCAGGGCGATCTTCCCATCTTCGGACTTTTTCTTGATCACCTTGACGAGGTCGCGGCGCCGTTCCTCGTTCAACGGCGGCACGCTCAAGCGAATCGTCGTGCCGTCGACGTTCGGGCTCATGCCGAGATCGCTCTTTTCAATCGCCTTGCGAATCTCGCCGACGACGCCCTTATCGTATGCGGTAATGACGAGCGTCCGCGCGTCGGGGGTCGCGATACCGGCGACCTGCTTCAACGGAACGCTCTGCCCGTAGGCATCGACGTGCAAACGATCGAGCAGCGCCGGGGTCGCCCGTCCGGTGCGAATGGCGGCGAACTCGGCCCGCGTCGCATCGACGCATTTTTGCATCTTGCTTTCGACATCTTTGAAGAACGTATCGCTCATGCAACTCCTCCGGCGATCACCGTCGCCTCATTTTTTCCAACGTAGGTTCCGATCGCTTCGCCGTAGATCGCACGACGAATGTTGCCGGAGACTCCCATATCGAAGACGAGAATCGGCAAGCGATTGTCCATACAGAGCGCCATCGCGGTACTGTCCATTACCTCGAGCCCGCGATTGAGCGCGTCCATGTAATCGATCCGTTCGAAGCGCCGGGCATCGGGATCTTTCTTCGGGTCGGCGGTGTAGATCCCGTCGACCTTCGTCGCCTTCAAAATCGCCTCGGCACCCACCTCGACCGCGCGCAGCGCCGCAGCGGTATCGGTGGTAAAGTACGGGTTGCCGGTACCGGCGGCGAAAATAACGACGCGCCCTTTTTCGAGATGACGGATCGCGCGGCGGCGAATGTAGGGTTCGGCGATTTGATGCATCGCGATCGCCGTCTGCACGCGCGAAGGCACGCCGATACGTTCGAGCGCGTCCTGCAAGGCGAGGGCGTTGATCGTCGTGGCGAGCATGCCCATGTAGTCGGCGGTCGCCCGCTCCATACCGGCGGCTTCATGCTCTTTTCCACGCCAGATATTTCCGCCGCCGACGACGACGGCGATGCTAATGCCGCTACGAGCGACATCGGCGATCTCGCGCGCCATCGTTTCGGTCGTCCGCACATCGACACCGTTCGCGTTCGACGCGAACGCCTCTCCGGAGAGTTTGATGAGGACGCGCGAGAAACGCGCGGGGCTCGCCTGCACGAACTCTTACTCGCCCAGCGCGAACTTCACGAAACGACGGACGCGAATATTTTCGCCGAGCGCTCCGACGGCCGCATTGACGAGGTCGCCGACCGTAATCGAATCGTCCTTCACGAAGGACTGATCGAGCAGGCAGTGATCTTCGTACCACTTGTTGAGCTTGCCCTCGACGATCTTCGCGGCGACCTCGGGCGGCTTGCCGGGAGGCACGGCGGCTTCGAGCTCTTTGCGCGCTTCGGCGATCACCTCTTCGGGAACCGACGCACGATCGAGATAGGCGGGCGACATGGCGGCGACGTGCATCGCGACGTCGCGAACGAGTTCGCCGAATTTCGGGTTGCGGGCGACGAAATCGGTCTCGGAGTTTACCTCGACCAAGACGCCGATCTTTCCGCCGGCGTGAATGTAGCTCCCAACCAACCCTTCGTTTGCGGCACGCTCGGATTTCTTCTGCGCCTGCGCCGCGCCGCGTTCGAGCAGGAGCGCCTTCGCGCGCTCGCGGTCGCCGGCGGCCTCCACCAGTGCTTTCCGGCAATCCATCATCGGGGCGCTGGTTTCGTCGCGCAGGGCCTTAATCTCATCGGCCTTCGGTTGGTAGGTCATAGTACTCACAGATTCTCTCCTTGGCGTTCGTTTGCTTTCATGCGTGCGAAGAGAGGCCGACGACGGCCTCCCTTGCGATGGGTTTTCCTCTCGGGCGACGACAACTAGCCGGCGACGGCCTCCGCCGGCTCGAAGGCACCCGCCTCGTTCGTCGGAGCCTGGGCGTAGACCGCACCGTCGAAGGAGCTCTCCGCCTCGGTGCGCCCCTCGATGATCGCGTCGGCCATCTTCCCGACCATCAGCTTCACCGCGCGAATCGCATCGTCGTTTCCGGGAATCGGATAATCGATTTCGTCGGGATCGCAGTTCGTGTCGATCACGGCAATCGTCGGAATGCCTAACTTGCGTGCCTCGAGCACCGCGATGCGTTCCTTCTTCGGATCGACGATGAAGATGGCATCGGGGAGGCGATGCATGTCCTTAATGCCGCCGAGGAAGCGTTCGAGCTTGTTGAGCTCGTCCTGCAGCTTCGCGACTTCTTTCTTGGGAAGGCGGTCGAAATCGCCTTGGAGGCGCATCTCCTCGAGCTCGCGCAGGCGCGCGATGCGTTTTTGAATCGTCGAGAAGTTCGTGAGCGTTCCGCCCAACCAGCGCTGGTTGATGTAGAACGTCCCGGCGCGCTCGGCTTCGTCCTTCACGACTTCCTGCGCCTGTTTCTTGGTACCGACGAAAAGAATGACGCGTCCCTCGCGCGACATCTGCTTCACCACTTCGTAGGTGTCGCGAACGCGCTGGAGCGTGATGGCGAGATCGATAATGTAGATACCGTTGCGCTCCTGGAAGATGTACGGTTTCATCTTCGGATTCCAACGGCGGGTCTGGTGACCGAAATGCACGCCGGCTTCAAGAAGCTCGCGCATCGAAATAACGGACATTGAAGGGTTCCTTTCAGCTGGCCCCCGACCGCGGCGCTCTCCGAGCCGTGCGACCGTTCTTTGGGACCATCGAGACCCGGCCTCCGTGCCGGGCGAGTTGACAACCCTCGGAGTATAGCACGGGCGGAGGGAGGTCGCGCAAGCGCGAAGGAGCCCGCGATGCGTTATCTCGTTACCGGCGGCCTCGGATTCATCGGGTCGGCCTTCATCCGCCTCCTCGTCGCCGAGCGCCCGAAGGTGGAGATCGTCAATCTCGACGCCATGACCTACGCCGCGAACCCCGCCAACCTTGCCTCGATCGCCGAAAACCCGCGTTACCACTTTATCAAGGGCGATATCACCGACCCCGCCGCGGTCGCCGCAGCGATCGGCGAGGGGGTCGACGCCATCGTCAATTTTGCCGCCGAGACCCACGTGGACCGCTCCATCCTCGACCCGGAGGCCTTTCTGCGGACCGATATCCTCGGCACCCACACCCTTCTCGAGGCACTCCGGGAGCGGCGGATTCCCCGCTACCTCCAGGTCTCGACCGACGAAGTCTACGGCGACGTCGAGAGCGGCGAATCGGTCGAGAACTCCCCGCTGCGCCCCCGCAGCCCCTACAGCGCGAGCAAGGCCGGCGGCGACCTCCAAGTCCTCGCCTATCGCGCGACCTACGATCTGCCGGTCCTGGTGACGCGCGGCAGCAACACCTACGGCCCCTACCAGTACCCTGAAAAACTGATCCCGCTCTTCGTGACCAACCTCATCGACGATACGAGCGTACCGCTCTACGGCGACGGCCTGCAGGTGCGCGATTGGCTCCACGTCGAGGACCACGCGCGCGGCATCCTCACCGTTCTCGAACGCGGCGAGCCCGGCGAGATCTACAATATCGGCGGCGGCAACCCACGCACCAATCTCGATATTACCCGTCGCCTGCTCGCCGGTTGCGGGCGCTCCTTCGAGAGCCACGTGCGGCACGTCGCCGACCGCGAGGGGCACGATCGCCGCTACGCAATCTCCAGCAGCAAAGCGCACGCGCTCGGCTGGCGCCCGGCGGTCGAGTTCGAACGCGGGCTCGAAGCGACGATCGCCTGGTACCGCGACAACGAATCGTGGTGGCGTCCGCTGAAATCCGGCGAATTTCTCGCATACTACCAGCGCCAATACGCGCACCGATAAGGAGCGTTCATTCGCATGAAAGGCATCATCCTCGCAGGTGGGCTCGGTAGCCGCTTGCGCCCGCTGACGAAGGTGACGAACAAGCATCTTCTGCCGATCTACGACAAGCCGATGATCTACTATCCCATCGAGACGCTGGTT
>JAJXXM010000055.1 GCA_021781095.1 bacterium | reverse complement strand
CCAAAGTATCGCTTTCCAACTTTGCTCGTGGCGCGTGCCCCGTACCGCAGCACCCATCGTATAGGTACGCTCTGGGCGGTCGGTTCGGGCGACCCGAGCTTGCGCGCGCGCGATCTGCAAGCCGCGGCGCGTGCGCTCCGCGCTTCGGGAGTTCGTTCGGTCGCGCGTATCGCCATCGATCCCAGCGCGAGCCTCGGTGCGGAGATCAATCCGCACTGGAATCCGGAGAACGACGGTGCGCCCTATCAGGCCCCCACCTCCGCACTCTCCGTCGGCGGGAATCTCGTCGATTCGGTTCCGGTGACGCATCCGAACCGACACGCCGCCGCCGTTCTGCGCGATGCACTCGTTCGCGAAGGTATCGCCGTCGGGAGGCAGGTGCTCGTCGAGCCCGCGCCGCTTGCGACCTCGATTTGGTGGAACCATCGTTCGTCGACGTTGCGCGATCTCGAACGGCATATGTTGGTGCAGTCCGATAATCATTACGCCGAGCAGTTACTTCGCGCCGTCGCCCTCCGCGTCTACGGTCGAGCGAACGTCGCCGACGGCGTACGCGTCGAACGAGCGACGTTACGCCGCATGCGCGTGCCGACGCCGGGCCTCACGCTCCTCGACGGCTCCGGCCTCAGTCATGGGAACCGCATTGCCGCGATCACGCTCGCAACGATTCTCCTCCGAACGCGTGGAAGCGGCGCGTACGATTTGGATCCGTTGCTTGCGCGCGCCGATCTCGACGGGACGTTGCAGGGTATCGATTTTGGTCCCGCCGACGGGCGCGTGCGCGCCAAAACGGGGCACCTCGATGATGCGTCGTCGTTGGAGGGCTTCGTGCGAACGCGACATCACGGAGAGGTCATTTTTGCATTTATGGTTAACGGATCGCCCGGTGATCCCGACAGATCGATGCGCCGCAGCGTCGAAGCGCTTTCGTTGATGTAAAGAGAGCATGGCGAACGATCCACTTACCGCGCAGGGCGCACAGCGAATTCTCGACCGCGCACTCCGCGACGGCGGACTCTTTGCCGACGTTTTTTGCGAACGTCGTTCGACGGTGCAGATGCGCTTGCAAGAAGGGGCGATCCACGAAGCCGGGCTCTTGCAAAATCTCGGGGCGGGAGTGCGCGTCGTCGTCGGAGAGTCGGCGGGATATGCCTATACCGAAGACCTTACCGAGGAACGATTGATCGAGGCGGCGGGGCGTGCGGCGGCGATCGCCCGCTTGACCGCCGAAGGCTCGGCGCAAGCGACGCGGCTAGAATCGCTCGAGCGCGCTCGCGATGCCCTCTACGATCGCACGCGAACCGAGAACGCCGCGCCCGCCCTCCTAGCGGCGCTGCTGGAACGTGCGGAGAGCGCCGCACGCGCGAGCGAATCGCGCATCGTAGCGGTGAACGCGCACGTCGTCGACGAGTTGCAAGAACTCTGGATCGCCCGTAGCGATGGCTCCTTTCGTTGCGATCGTCGCCCGATGGTGACGCTCGGCGTCCAATGCATCGCGCGCGCGGGGCGCGAACGCGGCACCGGCTATTGTGCCGACGGTGGGCGAACCTCCATCGGATTCTTCGAATCGACGACGCCCGAACAACTCGCTCGCGAAGCCGCACGCATCGCCGCCGTGAATCTCGACGCGCGGCCCGCCCCCGCCGGAGAATTCGAAACGTTAATCGGTGCCGGCGGCGGCGGCGTTTTGCTGCACGAAGCGGTCGGACACGGCTTGGAGGGGGACTTCAATCGGCGAGGCGTCTCGCTCTATAGTGGGCGTATCGGCGAGCGCGTCGCCAGCGAATGCGTCACGATTTACGACGACGGCAATCTCCCCGAAGAACGCGGCAGCGCCGCTTTCGACGACGAAGGGACAACGTGCGGGCATACGGTGTTGGTGGAACGCGGCATTTTGCGCGGCTACCTTCACGACGAACTCAACGCGCGCTTGATGGGGATGCGCTCGACGGGTAACGGTCGGCGACAATCCTTCCGGCACCTGCCGCAGCCGCGAATGTGCAATACCTACATGCCGCCGGGCGACGTGCCGCTCGACGAAATGATCGCGTCGGTGCGCGACGGGATCTATGCAAAATCGTTTGCCGGCGGGCAAGTAGATATCGGGAAGGGCGATTTCGTCTTCATGATCGCAGAGGGCTACCGTATCGAGCGAGGGCGCCTCGGTGCGGCGGTAAAAAATGCAACGATCGTCGGGAACGGCCCCGATGCGATGACGAAGGTTACCGCGGTGGGAAACGACGCGCGCCTCGCGCGCCGGCATTATACCTGCGGCAAGGGCGGCCAGTACGTTCCGGTCGGCGTCGGAATGCCGACGCTGAAGGTCTCGGCGATGAGCCTCGGGGGTACCGAAGGTGCGTGAAGAGGAGGCACGGGAGCGCGCGCGACGCGCGGTGGAGATCGCACTCGCGGCCGGTGCGAGCGACGCCGAAGCACGCATCGTGCTGGCGCGTCGTTTCAACGCGCAAGCGCGCGGCGAACGCATTACGAAACTCGACGCCTCCGACGGACGTTCGCTTTCGATGCGGCTCTTTCTCGACGGTCGCAAGGCGACGTTGGCGGGGACGCATTGGAGCGATGACGAGATTCGCGCGGGCGTAACCTCGGCGTTGGAGCAGGCGCGATACGTCGGCGTCGATCCCTATGCCGGACTTCCCGACCCGTGCTCGTTGCCCGACCGGCGACTCGATCTCTACGACGAGGCGGTTGAAAAGCGCAACGACGACGAGCGTCTCGGCGACGTTCGGAACGTCGAAAAGTCGATACGTGCCGCCGACGCACGAATCGACAACAGTAACGGTTCGAGTTACCACGACGCATGCGTGACGATGGCGCTCGCCAATTCGCGTGGAGCGCTGGGGAGTTATCGCGGAACGCAAGCCGCCCTTTCGGCCTCGCCGGTTGCGAGCGAGGGTGCCTATCGGCGCACCGCTCATTACGGCGATGCCTCGCGCTTCCTCGCGCGGCTCGATTCGCCCGACGCCGTTGCCCGCGAGGCGGTTCGGCGCACCGTCGCATTTTGCGGCGCCTCAAAACCGCCGACGCAGACGACCTCGATCGTCTTCGACCGGGAGGTGGCGGCGACGCTGCTCTCCGATCTCTTCGCTGCATGCAATGCGGCAAATGTCGCAGTGGGAAATTCGTGGCTCGCGGGGCGAATCGGCGAGCGGATCGGCAGCGACCTGCTCGAGATCCACGATGACGGTACGATCCCCGGCGCCTTAGGCTCCTCGCCCTTCGACGACGAAGGGGTGCCGACGCAGCGAACGACGGTGTTCGAACGCGGTACGCTGCGCTCGTTTCTTTTCGACACATATTACGCACGGCGGCTCGGAGCCCGCAGCACCGGTAATGCCTCGGGTGGAGGAATAGGGCCGAATACCTTCTTTCTCGCGCCCGGAAAGCAGACGCTCGAAGCGTTGGTCGCCGCGACGGCGCGCGGAATCTTGGTGATGGAGACGATCGGCTTCGCTACCGAACACGCCTCGGGGCTCTACAGTCGCGGCGCACGCGGAATAATGATCCGCGATGGTGAACTAGCGGAATCTATTGAAGAATTCACGATTGCAGCTCCGTTCCCCGAGATACTCGCAGGCATCGATGCCGTCGCAAACGATCTCAAGTTCGACGGATCGATCGCCGCTCCGAGTTTCCGGGTCGCCGAGATGCAAGTAAGCGGATCGCAATCCGCACCTTAGGAGGATCGTAGTCGTGGCGCAAGTTGCAATCAGTTTTACGCTCATCATGCGCGTCGAGATGCCGAACGAGACGGGCGCCTTCGGCGTCCTCGCGAATGCGATCGGCGATGCCGGGGGAGTGATCGCCGCCGTCGATATGCGCTCGGTCAATCGGTCGCGCGTTATTCGCGACGTTACCGTCAACGTCAGCTCCGAACAAATCGGGAACGACGTGCGCCGTTGCGTCGAAGCGATTGAAGACGCGCGCATCATCAGTATCTCCGATTCGACGTTCCTCGCCCATATCGGTGGAAAGATTCGCGTCGAACCGAAGATACCGGTAAAGACGCGACAGGATCTTTCGACGGTCTACACCCCCGGCGTCGCGCGCGTCTCGATGGCGATTGCCGCGGACCCGAGCAAAGCCTTCGCGCTGACGATCAAGCGGAACAGCGTCGCCGTCGTCTCCGACGGTACGGCGGTGCTCGGATTGGGAGATATCGGCCCGCTCGGCGCGCTCCCGGTGATGGAGGGCAAAGCGATGCTCTTCAAACAGTTCGCCGATATCGATGCCTTTCCGATCTGCCTCGATACGAAAGACGTCGACGAAATCGTCGAAACCGTCGTACGGATCGCTCCGGTCTTCGGCGGGATCAATCTCGAGGATATCTCCGCTCCGCGGTGTTTCGAAGTCGAGCAGAAACTCATCGAGCGGCTCGACATCCCGGTGATGCACGACGACCAGCACGGGACCGCCGTCGTCATCTTAGCGGCGTTGATGAATGCGGCGAAGGTGGTCGGCAAGGAGTTCTCCAGCCTTCAGGTCGTCGTATCGGGGAGCGGCGCCGCCGGGACGGCGACGATTAAAATGCTGCTCGGTGCCGGCGTACGCGACGTGATTCCGGTCGATCGCGTCGGCGCGCTCAATCGGAGCGATCGCTACGACAATCCCCATTGGCGCTGGCTCGCCGAGAACACCAACCGCGAGAACCGTCGGGGCACGCTCGCCGAGGTGCTCAAAGGCGCCGACGTCTTTATCGGCGTCTCGGCTCCGGGAGTGTTGCAGCCCGAGGATATCGCGACGATGGGTCGCGATCCGATCGTCTTTGCGATGGCGAACCCAACCCCGGAAATCATGCCCGATGCAGCCGCCCCGGTCGCCACCGTCATCGCCACGGGACGCTCCGACTTTCCCAACCAGGTCAACAACCTTTTGGCCTTCCCTGGAATCTTTCGCGGGGCGCTCGACGTGCGCGCGAGCCGCATCACCGAATCGATGAAACTCGCCGCCGCGCGTGCGATCGCCGAGATGGTCAGCGATGAGGAGCGGAACGCCGAATACGTCATTCCCAGCGTCTTCGACCAGCGCGTCGTCGGGGCGGTCGCCAAGGCCGTCGGCGAGGCCG
>JAJXXM010000002.1 GCA_021781095.1 bacterium | reverse complement strand
GGCGATGATGATATCTTCGAACGCAGCGGGCTGCTCGATGCGAATGCGATTGCGGCGCATCAGTTCGAGGACGGCGAGAAACGTGGCGATGACGATTTCGCGCGTCATGCCGAGTTCGTTGCAGAGTGCGGCAAAGGTGGTTTCGCCGCGCTCTTTGAGGCTACGCACGATATAGTCCATCTGTGCGAGCAGCGAGATCCGCTCGCGCACGATGGTTCGCTTTTCGGGGCGCGCGTTGCGCAGCATGGCGAGGAATGCGCGAGCGAGGCGATCGGCATCGATGCGATAGCGCTGCTCGAAATCGCCCGTCGCATCGCCGCCCTCCCGATAAAAGACCGCGCCCGCCTCGCCTTGACGCGTACGAAGCGCGTCGCCGAGTTCGCGATACTTCGAGTAGGCGATGAGGCGGCGGCGCAAGCGTTCTTCTACTTCTTCGGGAGATTCTTCGCCGACCTCGGCGAGTTCGGCCGGAATCGCGGGCAACAGGGCGCGCGATTTGAGGAAGACGAGCGTCGCCGCAATGACGAGGTACTCCGCCGCCACCTCGACGTCGAGCGACTCCATAACGCGCACGTAGGCGAGATACTGTTCGGCAACGCTCGCGAGCGATACCGTAGCGATATCGAGCTGCTGCTCTTTAATCAGACCGAGCAACAAATCAAGCGGCCCGTCGAAGACGTCGAGCCGCACGAGGCATGGATCGGAACGCTCCGCGAGCGCGCTCTGGTTCAAGAGCTACGCTGCTCCATCGCCGGAACGAGCGTCGGCTCCAGTTCGAAGCTGCCGATATGCTCCGTCGCCGATTCGAGCGCCATATCGATCAAGCGTTTCTCGTTGACGTATTTCAGCATCTTGCGCGCGGTCGCCGCGTCGAACCAGCGGGCCTCGTCGACCTCGTGATCGTGGTTCTGCGGATCGCCCGAGAGATAACGCATGGAAAAGAACGTCACGCTCTTCTTATGCTTCGCTTTGCCGACGTAAAACCAATATGAAATCTCATTGAGGCGTCCGAGGATCTCGCCCCAACATCCGGTCTCCTCGCGAACTTCGCGAATCGCGGCCTGCTCGTTGGATTCCCGATGTTCGACGTGGCCTTTCGGCAGCGTCCACACGCGCGGTGAGCCTCGCCCGATAAGCATCGCATCGAAGCCCGCGTCGCGACGACGAAGGAGAACCCCACCTGCGGAGACCTCGTACTTGATGCGCATCGCTGCCCTCATTTTTTGACGACTCGGGAGACTCATGAGGAGCCGCGGAACGGCCCCTTTCACCTCTCAGTATAGCCCCCGGCTCCAAGAAGCGCCTGCCGAAAGGCGGCCCCTCTTTCCGGGGAAAAAGAGCCGAATCTCGCCCTCCGGAAACGAGGACTCCCCTTGCCGACGGTTCGAGACACCGGCAATTGCTATACCCTTGGGGGTAGGGTATACTGCAAACGTGCCAGTAGGCAGGGAGGTATCCCCATGAACGCATCGAGCGCACCCCATACGGGGTTGCCAAGGATCGTTATCCTCGGCGCCGGCTTCGCCGGACATACCGCCGCACTTCATCTCTCTCGGCTCGTTCGCTCGAAGGCGAACGTAACGGTCATCGCACCGCGCAATCGGTTTACCTGGTTCCCCAGCCTCATCTGGGTTGGGACCGGCACGATGTCCGCAGAAAAAGTTTGGTTCCCGCTCGCTCCCGTATACGAAAAACTCGGCTTCGATTATATCGATGGTCGGGCGGAGAGCATTCATCCCGACGAACGCGTCGTCGATATTCGCCGTGCGGACGGCGGCGAGGAACATCTCGCGTACGATTATCTCGTCAACGCGACGGGACCGTATCTGAACTTCGAAGGGACGCCCGGGCTGGGGCCCAAGGAGGGAACGACGCAGAGCGTCTGTTCGATCGAACACGCGCTCGGCGCGCGCGACGCCTACCTCGAAAATGTCGCGCAGCTCAAGAAAGGCGCGCGTCGTCGGTTCGTAATCGGCGTCGGGCATCCCGGAGCGACCTGTCAGGGAGCGGCCTTCGAATACATCATGAACGTCGACGCCGATCTTCGGCGGCGCGGCCTCCGCGATCGCGCCGAACTCATTTGGCTCTCCAACGAACCCGCCGCCGGCGATTTCGGCGTCGACGGCGTCGAAGCGCGAATCGAGGGAAAGATCGTGACCGGATCGACGGTTATCGAAGAACTCTTCAACGAGCGCGGCATCCAGCCGATTCTCGCCGCCGGCGTCACCGGCGTCGGGAAAGACGGAATCGCCTACGATCGCGTCGGCTTCGATCCCGCGACGTTGGAATACGATTTCGCGATGCTCATTCCGCAGTTCCGCGGCATCCCACTGAAATACATCGGCGCCGATGGAAGCGACATCACCGAAAAAATGACGGTGCCGAGCGGCTTCATGCGCGTCGACGCCGACTACACGGCCAAGGCGTACGATGCGTATCGCGCAGCCGACTGGCCGGCGCTCTACCGTTCCCCGCAGTACGACAACCTCTACGCAGCGGGCATCGCCTTCGCGCCGCCGCACCCGCTCTCAAAAACGCTCAAGACCGCATCGGGAACGACAGTGGTGGCGACACCGCCGCGCACCGGCATGGCCTCGGGCATCATGGGACGCACCGTGGCGCTCAACATCGCCGAACAGGTTGCCGGGCGCCCCGCGACCCATCACGAACGCATGAGCGAGATGCCCGCGGCGTGTATCGCATCGATGGGGCACTCGATCTGGAACGGATCGGCGGCATCGATCGTCATGATGCCCGTCGCGCGCGACTACGAACGCTATCCCGACTACGGTCGCGATATCGACGCCTGCGAACTCGATGTCGGGCTCGCAGGCGCCTGGACGAAACGGATGCTCCACGAAGCCTTCATGTGGAAACTACAAGCGAAGCCCGGTTGGGCGATGATACCGGAGTGATGAGACGATGAACCACTTCTTACGAAGCTTCTGGCCCTACCAAATCTGGCGCTTCATTCGCATGAATGCGAAGATCTACGCCATCGCCAAACATCAGCCGGACTGACGCCAACGGAGGTCGGGTTGGCGGGCCGCTCGCGTCTCGTCAATCCGCCCTACCACCGTCTTCACCGGCGCGGCCATCACGCTCTGCGGATCGCGCTTCGCGGTTTCCACGATCTCGCGCAACGCCTCGATGAAGAGATCGAGCGTCTCTTTCGATTCGGTCTCGGTCGGCTCCATCATCAAACACTCGGGAACGATGAGCGGGAAGTAGACCGTCGGCGCCATGAAGCCTCGGTCGAGCAAGGCTTTGGCGATGTCGAGAGCGCGAACGCCGGTCTCTTTTTTCAGCTCCTGTGCCGATGCGACGAACTCATGCCTGCAGATCTCGGGGTAGGGCGTCGTGAGAAATTCCGAGACGCCGACGCGAAGATAATTCGCGTTGAGTACCGCGAGTTGCGAAACCGAGGTCAGCCCCTCCGCGCCGTTGGCGTAGAGGTAGCTCAACGCGCGCACCGCGTGGGCAAAATTCGACCAGAACGAGCGCATCGGCCCGATCGATTTCGGGCGATCGAAATCGAGCTCGAAGCGCATGCCGTCCGAGGGGGCGCGGCGCACGTCGGTTTTTCCGTCGGAAATCGCGCGAACCACCGGGGTCGGCAGATAGTCGACCAAGTGCGCGGCAACGCCGAGCGGACCGTGCCCCGCACCACCGCCGCCGTGCGGAATCGTGAAGGTCTTATGCGTGTTGAGATGCATGAGGTCGAAGCCCATATCGCCGGGGCGGACGTTCCCCATAATGGCGTTGGCGTTCGCTCCGTCGTAATACATGAGTCCGCCGACGCGGTGCACGGCGGCGGCGATCTCGGCGATATGATCTTCGAAGAGTCCCAACGTGTTGGGATTGGTCATCATGCAGACGGCGGTATCGTCGCCCAGGACCTTTTCAATCTCTTCGACGCTGACGCGGCCGCGAGCGTCGGAGGGCAGCGAGATGACTTTAAAGCCGCACATCGCCGCCGATGCCGGATTCGTGCCGTGCGCGGTATCGGGAACGATCACTTTGGTGCGCTTGCTCTCGCCGCGATCTTTGAAATACTTCTTCGCCACCAGGAGCGCCGCAAGCTCGGCGTGCGCGCCGGCGGATGGATTGAGGCTGAACGCCGCCATTCCGAAGATCGAACTCAGGCTCCGTTCGAGCTCGTACATCACGGCGAGCGATCCCTGAGCGAGGTCGTCGGGCGCGTACGGATGGAGGTCGCGGAAGCCGGGCAGATTGGCCATCGCATCGTTGACGCGCGGATTGTATTTCATCGTGCAACTACCCAACGGATAGAAGCCCAAATCGATACCGAACGTCCGGTGCGAGAGCTGCGTGAAGTGGCGAACGACGTCGAGTTCGCTGTTATCGGGAAGTGGAAGCTCCGAACGCAGGAGCTCAGGCGGGAGAAATTCGCCGTGCGGGCGCGAGCGTTCGACGTACTCCGTCGCGCGTCCGGGCGCGCCGGTTTCGAAGATCAGGGCGGGAGCCGGGCGATCAGCGGAGAGCTGCGACATGAACGACCTCGCGAAGGGCGGCGGTAAGTTTGGCGATATCACCGGTGGACGTAAGCTCGGTAGCGGCCATCAGGATCGAATCGGCATATTCGGGATAGAAGCGGCCAAGATCGACGCCGCCGAGGACGCCGCGTTGTTGTAACCCGGCGAGCACTTCGGCCGCATTGCCGACGCGAACGACGATTTCGTTGAAGAACGGCGCCTCGAATCGGAGGCTCACCCCCGGAACGCTCGTTACCGCCGTCGCGAGTTCGCGCGAACGCTCGAGATTGAGCCCGGCGACGTCGCGCAAGCCGCTCGCGCCCACGAGGGCGAGATAGATCGTGGCGATCAGCGCGCAATGCGCCTGATTGGTGCAGATATTCGAGCTCGCTTTTTCGCGGCGAATGTGTTGTTCGCGCGCCTGGAGCGTCAGCGTGTAGGCCTCGCCTCCGCGATTATCGACGCTGCGGCCGACCAAGCGACCCGGAATGCGCCGCATATGCTCGGCGGTCGATGCGATAAAGCCGACGTAGGGCCCGCCGTATGCCAGGGCGACCCCGAACGACTGTGCCTCGCCGACGACGATCTGCGCGCCCCAC
>JAJXXM010000443.1 GCA_021781095.1 bacterium | reverse complement strand
CCGGCATCACCGCATTCATCGCGTCAGATCCAAAAACACGTCTTGCAGGTCGCGGTCACGAACGAGGTCGGTCGTATCTTGTTCGGTCACGATGCGCCCCGCGCGAACGATGGCGATCCGCTTGCAAAGCGCCTCCGCCTCCTCCAAGTAATGCGTCGTCAGGACGATCGTCGTGCCGTCGGCATTGAGGCGCCGCAACAAATCCCAGAGTTCGAGCCGCAGTTCGACGTCGACGCCGGCCGTCGGCTCGTCAAGCACCAGGAGTTTCGGCGAATGGATCAACGACCGGGCGATCATCAGGCGGCGTTTCATCCCGCCGGAGAGTTTCGTATATTCGCCGTTGGCTTTATCCGAGAGCGCAAAACGTTCGAGCAATTCATCCGCGCGCGCGCGTATCTTCGGGCCGCGAAGGCCGAAGTATCCGGCCTGATAGATCAAAATATCGCGGATCGAGAGGTACCGATCGAGGTTGATCTCCTGCGGGCAGAGGCCGATCAAGCGGCGCGACTCGCGCCATTCTCGTTCGGTATCGTATCCGAAGATCTCGATCTTCCCGGCCGTGGGCCGCACGAGGCCGACACACGCCCCGATGGTTGTCGTCTTGCCTGCGCCGTTGGGACCAAGAAAACCGAAAAACGCGCCTTGCGGCACATCCATCGAGATGCCGTCGACGGCGACAAAGTCACCGTAGCGCTTCACGAGCCCGTCGATCCGTAACGCGGATTCACTCACGGGATAATACTCGTCAACCGTTTATAGCGATGCCGACGCAGGGTCGCGATCAGCCGCATGCTTCCCGGAATGCCGCACTCCGCGAGTTGCGTGGCAACGCGTTTCACGTCGAATTCAATCCGGCGGTGCTTCACTTGCCAGCCGCCCGAACGCAGCGTAAGAATCGCGTAACACGCGCGCGGGTCGCCGTCTTTCGGCAGCCCGGCCGAAGCGACGTTGATCAATAATTTCCCACGCCAGAGTCGCACGTACGGAAGATGGAGATGCCCGAAAGCAAGCGCCGATGCCGCTTCGGAACCGACCATCCGCTCCAGCGTTGCATCGTCGGCATCGGGCCAGAGATGCTCGTCATCGTTGGCTGGATTTGCATGAACGACGAGGAGTTCGTCCGGCGATTCGCCGATGCGCAGCGCAAACGGAAGATCGCGCAACCACGAGAGCCACTTTTCACCGAGTTCGCGGCGCGTCCACGCTAAACGCGCTTCCTCGCCTTCAAAACGTTCCTCGCCGGGCATCGCCAGATAGCGATCGGTGTTGCCGCGCACGCACTGCGCGCCGATCTCGGATAGGCGCTGAAGCACTTTTCGCGGGCGCGGCCCATCGGCGCAGAGATCGCCGGCGGCAACGATCGCGTCGGCTCCCCCCTGCGATGCAAGATCGGCAAGACAGGCATCGAGCGCAACGAGATTCCCGTGAATATCGGAAAGAATCGCGACTCGCATGCCTTCGCTCACGATCGCGCTACCGCCAGTACCAACGACGCGGGCGTCATGCCGATTTTCGTGAATTCGTAGCAATCGAAGGCATCGATGCTTACTCCGGCACGGCTGAGGATGCGCAGCGAATCGCGATACCGTATGTCGACCAAAGCATGGCGCTCGTTAAGCAGCATCAGCCCCGCAGCACGCTCTTCGCCACGCGGAAGAACGATGCGATGGAGACCGGCGAACGCCGCTGCATCGACGGCATCGTCGACGAACGCGACGGTGTCCGGGGCAATCGGCGCAACGACCGAACGCAGCGAATAACTCTTCGGCGCGATTTCCACTTGCGTGCAGCGATACCCATGTGCGGTAAGCAACGAGATCATGCCGCGCCGACCGAGTTCGTTGCTGAGCGCGCCGACGGCGACGTAGGCGCGAGCGCCGAGCAACATCACGTCATCTCCGCTGAAAAACGCCGGAGCAGCGATATGCCCTGCAATGGGAATTTCGGCGCGAGCGAAGGCGGCGCGGGTGCGGTCGACGGCCGCGCGACGCTCCATCACGCTGGGACGCATAATGACCACGCCGTCTTCGAGGCAGAGCGCACTCTGCGCGACGGCACTCTCTAACGGGTCGAGCGCAGAGCCGGCAATTTCGATAATTTCAACGCCGAACGATAGGAGCAGTTTACGCAAGTTCTCGTGCTGCTCGAGCGCCCGCGCGTAGATCGCGGAGGGCTCGGAAGCCAACGGAAGCGCACGTTCGATTGCGGCGCTCGGGCGCACCAATGCAACGCGGCGCAACATGCCCGTCGGCGTTCCGATCAGTCGGGGACCATAGCTGAGTTGAACGTTGCCGCTCATCGCTGCATCCTTTCGTTGGTTCGTATTTCAGGAGCCGATACATCGAGGTTCGACGTAAAATAGTTCGCCAGATCGGAAGCCAAGAGGTCGCCTAAAGAGAGTGCCGGGAGCCCAAGGATCTCTTCTTCGGTTTTCAACACGCTTGCCGTATTTGCGTGCGCGTGTCCGAGGAAGCCGCGCTTTGCGTAGGGTGAAACGATGACTGCAAAGCTATGTTTGGGGTCGGAGCTGGTGGCACCGATTGCCTGGCGAGGCGCGATGAAGATTGCCGTCGAGCTCCATTGGTCGCTCCGCGCGATCGCAGCGACGATCTCTCCTAATGCTCGGTCCTGCACCAGAGGATTGGTCGCCGAGAGCCGGATCGCTTCGTAGGTCGGAACGTCGCCGCGCGCAGATTCGCGTGCGTACTGCTTCACGAATGCTGCAGCGATCGCGCGATCGCTCGCGCGCGCCCCCACCTTCGGTGCGTATCCGATCGCTCCGTGGAGTACGTGAAGCAACGGAATACCGATCGCCGAGTGCCCTTCGGGGACCATCGCCCCGTACACGCGATAACTGATGCCGGCGCGAGCCAAGGCGTTGACGATATAGCCGCTGCGCGGATAGATGTCGGGAGGCATTGCATCGATTGCACGGCGACCACGAAAGATATCGAGCATCCACGCAAGCGGTGTAATCGTTCCCGAATAGGCGAGTTGCGATCCGAGTTCGCCGTTAGGGGCATCGGCATAATAATCGCCGACAACCGCGAACTGATTCGCGAGCGCGCGCAGATTCGGCGTCGAATTAAAGTAGGTCGCGCCGAGTGAAATATCGACGACGTGCGCGATCGCATCGCTCTTTCGCCCCGACCGCAACGGCGGCACGAGCGTGCCTCCGCGCACGAGATGCGAAAGGTGCGAATAGCGCAACGCGGAGAGCGTCGTGCGCTCCAAGGGAATTTTCGTCAGCTCGATCCGTTCGAGCGTTGCGCTCACGCCGTTTCCTTCGGCATTGGCGACAAAGAGCGCCTTATCGTTGGGTGCAAGCGAGAGGGCAACCGGGCGCGCTCCGGTGGGAATGAGCCCAAGACGGTGCAGGACGCCGGGCGTACTCGCATCGATCACGGCGACGGCATTGAGCCCGGAGAGGGCGACGAAGAGTTCGCGACCCGTCGTCGAGGGCACCATCGCCGTCGGCATCGTCCCGTACGGTGCGTTGGCGAAGAGGCGCAGATCGATACCATCGACGACGCGCGGCGATGCATCGAGGGCGACGGCAACGACGCGATCGACGCCGGCGAGCGTAATATAGGCGAAGCGTCCGCCGGGTTCAATCGCGACCGACTCGGGATCGACGCCACCGATCGTCGTCGCGCCGTCGAGCGGCGTGTCGAGCGGAATATTTTCGGAGGAGACCGCCGAGGAGCCCAATGCGCGGACCGCGAGCGTAGGCTCGGCGGCCGAGGCGGCGGCGGCGAAAATGCGCGGGCCGAAGGCGGCGATGCCGGTCGGAAGCGGGCCGACGCTCATCGAGGCGATCGGACGGCGTGTCGCGAGGTCGATTGTATCGATTCGCCCGTTGCGATCGTCGGCGACCAACAGCAGATGCCCCGACTCGGCAAGCGCAAGATGCATCGGCTCGGGGTCGTTTCCGGGAAGCGAGATGCCGGGGTGAAGCTGCGTGAGCCCGCCATCGGCTGCAACGGCGAAGAGCGCGACCTTTCCGGAGCGCGCCTCCGAGGCGGCAAGGAGCGTCCGCCCGGGCTGAGCGGGATCGGGCAGCGCGATCAGCCCACCGATCGCCTCGCTCCGGGAGCCGGCATTGGCGGTACGAGCGACGACCTGCATCGTTCTCGTATCGACCGTGCGCAGCAGGACTCCGCCGCTCGCGGCTCGCCCCCCAACGACGGCGAATCGTCCCCCCGGTATCAGCGCAAGGGTGGTGACGTTCGCGCCGATCGCGACGCTCTTCCCGACCGGAGCGACGATACGCCCGCTCGGCAGGATGGCCACGAAGGGCAGATTGGGGTGCGGTATACCTGCCGGGCGATTCCCGGCGGGGGCGCTATAGAGGCGGGTAGCAGCGGGCGCGGCGCCCAGCAAAACGGCGGCCAATGCCGCCGCGATGAGAGAACGGAGTTGCACCCCGGTAGGCTACGGATGAGGGGCGGCGATGCCCTCCCTTTTTCCGATTATGGGAGCGCGGTCGACGGGCTCCCGTCCCCTACGGCTTATCGAGGCGGTAGCCGATGCCCCGGACGCTGGCGATCTCCAGCGGCGCCGATATCTCGCCGATTTTCTTCCGCAGGGCGGCAATATGGACGTCGACGACGCGCGTCGGCACGCCGGAGGTATCGTTCCACACATGCTGGAGAATCTGCGCCCGCGTGAGTAGCCGTCCCTCTGCCTCAGCCAAGAACCAGAGCAGTCGAAACTCCAGTGCGGTGAGCGTCACCGTGGTCGATCCATGCACCAACGCGTGTTGGTCGCGGTCGAGAATGACTTCACCGACGCGCAATTGCGAGTCGAGTTCGCGCATCGCGACCGAGCGATCGCGGCGGCGAAGAAACGAGGCGACGCGAGCGACGAGTTCGTTTCCCGAGAACGGCTTCGTAATGTAATCATCGGCGCCGAGCCCGAGCCCCAAAAGAATATCCTGTTCGCGCGTATGTCCGCTCACCATGAGGATATAGCAGTTTTGCGTGTTGCAAAGCGAGGTGCAGACATCGAGCCCGGAGATATCGGGGAGGCCGACATCGAGCACGACGACATCGGGACGCTGATCGGCTGCAATTTCCAGCCCTTCAACGCCCGACCCAGTTACCCGTACCTC
>JAJXXM010000030.1 GCA_021781095.1 bacterium | reverse complement strand
GGTTGTCAACATCTTTGGCCTTCAGGATGGTGGTGACGAATACGGTTGGATTTACCAAACCGCAAACCAAGATCTGTTTTTTCAACGCAACCCGGCCGCGGCTCAAAGCTCCATTGACTGGCTCACCGGCTTTTTCGATAAGCTTCCGTTCGTGCAAGGAATCACCGACTACTTGATTTCTGCGACGACATCGCCATATCAAATTACCGGTACCCAAGCGAGCACGATTGAGTCCTCGCTGCAAAAATCAGGCTATAAAGTCCATCACTGTTTTACCGAACCGCTTCCATACACCCCGCCGGTGGATTAATCATGATGAAGTCAACAAGAGCGCTTTCATATGTGTTTTCGGCGCTGTTCTTTTTGGGCGCAATGCCGGCAGACATACCTATTCATTATCCCATAGCGCCTAAGGCCGATGCGCATTGTCTCGGATCCGTTTTCGGCCTTGGAAGCGATAATTTGCCGTTTTGGAGCGAGACAAAAGACACCTCGATAATCAATATTTGGGCGTTTACGACTCGCTCGCATGTCCCGATTGCGTGGCTTTACCGAACGCAGGCGAAGGTGATGTGGTTTCAAGCCAGGATGGCGTCGCGGCATACTTTGCGCGACGTGCTCACCGGCGATCAATACCTTCGGCTTGGAATAACGGGCCGGCCGGATAGCACGGGCGGCCTTCCCGTCGTCGTCAGTCAAAAACAAATCGCGACGTTAAAAACAGCGCTGGGAACGAAAGGCGTAGCGTTGTATCCGTGCTTCACCACACGCTTTCCGGAATCGAAGCTCTAACGTATCAAACGATATTCCGGCGTCGCGTTTGTATACCCAGAAGGTTAAGCGCGGCGCCGGCGCCATATATGGTGAAATCGCCGACGGAGATGGAGGTTAGAATAGCATGATTTTGAACCACGTTTCCCAACACTCGGCACACAGGTTGCCCGTTCCAACCTACACAATTTTTCGAAAGATGTCGGATTTCACGCGATGCGCTGGTTCATTTTTGGATGTTGGAGCACCGGTTGTGGCCCCACCGAATACAAAGGGAACCTACGTTGCTTCGATTGGCGAGATTGTTGATCGAAGCGGAAAATTACGCGGATGGATATATCTCGGCGACGACAAGGGTGTGCGCTCCATAATCGTTAGCTTGCTGCAAGGAGCGACTCCTGCTGAGCTTCGCGCAGCAGGCCTTCAGATGAAGCCACCGGACTTACTGTCATCCTTCGGGACGCTCGGAGCAAAGTGGCCCTGGGCTGGCCTTCACGCCGTGCCGTGCCGAGATATTCAGTTGCCGACAAAATAACCTGATAATCGGTGAGCGCTGCCTCGTAATATGTCCAAGCAAAGCGCGATGGCTCGGCTACGCATTGCGTGTTGCCAACGGGATCGCACACTACAAGCCTGCAGCTGATCTCACCAACGACCGAACTCAGAGCCCCTTGCCGATGAGCGAGGGGCTCTCCGATACATTCCTCCACATACTACTGCAGTCGCGTCATTACAGACGCAGTTCGAGCGTGACACTAAAACCACTCGTGCCATTGAGCGCGGCGCGGACGGCGAGTGCGGTGCCGCAGTAGAGCGTGTGCGAGCCGGCGCTGAAGGTCTTATTGAGCGCCTGCGGCGTGACTATCCCGAAATTCGTCAAAATGGACGACGCTGCACTTCTTTTCCGAAAGCCACGGTGACCGCTCTTTCCGTTTCGCCGGCGGCCTTCTCGTACACCATTCCGGGAAACACGATTCTACTCGCTTCGACACTCCTCGGCGCGCTTCTGTAAGAGCGCGCGGTCGCGAGTGTTGCCGGCGAGAGCACCAGCACGTTCGAACTCGAGGCGCGCCTCTGCGAAGCGCCCGAGCTTGAAGAGCAGATCGCCGCGGACGGTGGGGAGCAGGTGGTACGCCCGCAGCGATGGTTCCGCGAGCAAGGCGTCGACGATCGGCAACGCCGCAGCGGGCCCGTAGGCCATGCCGACGGCGACGCAGCGATTGAGTTCGACGACCGGCGACGGCATGACGACCGCGAGCGCATCGTAGAGCGCGACGATGCGCTGCCAGTCGGTCGCATCGGGCGTCGCCGCGCGCGCGTGGCACGCGGCGATCGCCGCCTGCAGCCCGTAGGGGCCGAGCGAGCCGAGCCGTTCGGCGCGCGCGAGCGCTTCGAGCCCGCGTTCGATCAGCAAGTGATTCCACTTGCCGCGCTCTTGATCGAGCAAGAGGATCGGTGAGCCATCCGGGGCGAGCCGCGCCGGGATGCGCGATGCTTGAATCTCCATCAACGCCACGAGCCCGTGCACTTCGGCTTCGTGCGGCATCAGCTGCGCGAGCATACGTCCCAAGCGCAGCGCATCTTCGACCAACTGCGGTCGCAACACGTCGTTGCCGGCCGTAGCGGCATAGCCTTCGTTGAAGATGAGATAGATCGCTTCGAGCACGGGCGGTAACCGTTCGACGCGTTCGCGTCCTTCGGGAACCTCAAAGGGAATGCGCGCTTCGCTCAGCGTGCGCTTCGCGCGGACGATGCGCTGCGCGACGGTCGCTTCGGGGCGAAGATAGGCGCGCGCGATCTCCGCAGTCGTTAGACCGCCGAGCAATTTGAGCGTGAGCGCGACGCGGGCCTCCGGCGCAAGCACGGGATGGCACGTGACGAACATGAGGCGCAGCATGTCGTCGTCGATCTCTTCGTAGGTTGCCGCAAAATCGGGCTCGACGCCGTCGTACGGAGGTTGGCTTTGCAACTGGTCGGTTTTTTCTGCAAGCGATTTGTCGCGCCGAAGAGCATCGATCAGGCGTCGCTTCGCCGTGACCATCAGCCACGCGCCGGGCGATTCCGGGATGCCATCGCTGGGCCATTGAGCGAGCGCGGCAACGAAGGCATCCGCCGCGAGATCCTCGGCGCGACCGAGATCGCGCGTCATGCGAGCAAGGCGCGCGATCAGTTTCGGAGATTCGATCCGCCAGACGGCGGCGATCGTCTCTTGAACGCGGTCGCTCACGACGACAGCCGAACGACGTTGCTTACGCTAAGTCCTCAAGCGTGATGCGTTCGGTACGCTCCCGTTGCTCCGGAGTCAACACGACGTCGAAATCTTCAGCCGTGAAAAATTCGCGAACCTCGATTTCCTCACCGTTCTTGAAGGGAGCGCGCGAGAAGCGTTCGATGACTTCTTGGCGCGAATTCCCCTGCACGATCCAAAAGCCCGAAATAAGCTCTTTGGTCTCCGCGAAGGGGCCGTCGGTCACCGTCATGCGCCCGCCGTCGAACCGAAGGCGGGAGCCCTTGGCAGAGCCTCGTAAGCCCTCGGCGGCGAGCAAGACGCCGTCCTTCGCGAGCTGTTCGTTGAAGCCGATCATCGCCTCGAGCAATTTGGGCTCCGGAAGACGGCCGGCCTCGGAATCGGCGGTGGCCTTGACCAGGACCATGAATTTCATCTTGGACTCCTTATGTGGGTAGTGTTCTACCGTATCGTCGAAGGGGCACCCCAATTTTCGACAACCAGCCACAAAAGTTTTTCGTAGCTTGGCGCCCACTGACTTATTCCTTACCATGCGGTAGCGCCAACGGGAATCGAATCTGATTCCGATGATCCCGACTAGTGATGGGAAGTGCCGACAAATGTTATGATGTAGGGTTCTTCGGCTGTTCGTAGTGCCGGTAAATACCGGTTGAAACCGGCTCGGCGCACTGGGGCCGTGCCACAACGGTGCCGCGGGTCCGCACCTGTCAAGCGAAGAAATGGGCGCGGCTGTTGTCTTCTCCCGATGGCGATTAGGCTGGCGCGCTGATGTCGAAGCCCTCTTCAACGGGCTCGTCCGGCTGACCGACGCTCCTTTCGAAGTGCTCGACCTCCCACGATACTTCATCCGAACATCGTGTAGGGCGAGGAGCGATGCCCTTCCCAAGCCACGGCTCGCGGAACACGGGATAAGCCAGCGATGCTCCAAGAGAGAGATACTCTGTGATGTACTTGTTGCCAAGAACGTCTCTGGCGCGAATCCGAATCTTCTGGCAGTAACTTGCCTGCGATGGCAGCACGTAAAATTCGGAGAGTGTAACGTCTTCGCCGGGATCCAATTTTTGGACGAATCGATTGTGGAATTGACTCGTAGGATCACGCCCGGTGATCAACAGGTACGAACCGACCGCGCCAGAGTTGGACAGATGCATGACATAGCGATCTCCGGCTGCGCCGAGCCTCATTTCGGCGGTAATGCGCGGCGCCACCGCTCGAGCACGATCTATATCCTCGCGCTGCATGTACTCAAGCTGCTGACGGCCGAGTTCCAGCGCTTCTTGGGTGTGGCGCATCGCCGACTCAGTCGCGAGGAGTTGCGCGCCTGCAAGTTTCAGCTCATCCTTCGCCGCCTCAAGCGCCTCTTTTGCAAGCCGAGTCTGTCTCGAAGTCAGCCTGAGCGCGCGAATCGCGACGAGTAAAGTGAAGATACCGACGATAGCCGCTACGATAGCGGCAATTCCGGCGGTTACTGCCCATGGGTCGGTCTTGAGATTGTCGACGATGACATGCATCATGCTAGCCCCAAGACATTCCTAAACCACCCGCAAAGAGCCGTCTTGAATAGGGCTGTCCTCAGGCGGACTCGGCGTGAACCGGCGCGGCTTCAGGTCAGCGCGCGCGTTGCAGGCTTGCAAATGGCGGGCGTTCCTGATGCGGATCGGGCGTTTCCGCATGTTACGACAGTCCGATCCAGTAGGCACCGAAGTAGCGGCGCGCCAAGCTGCGAACTTCATTCGACAGCTGCAGTATGCGAACCGCGCCTTCCCACGGCATGTCCATTTGCTCAAGGTACGGAAACCAACGCGGCCAGAGAAATCGGTCCCTCGGCCACTCCTCGCGAACAAACTCCGTCGCAATCTCCTGTTTTCGCAGAATGGTCGTGAGGGCTTCACGCACATTCTTCAGGTGAGCTATCGTCTGATCGTGCTTTTGGCTACTGGGTGTCGGCGCGGCCTCGCCCTGCGCTCGCAATCTATCGAGGATCTCGGCCACTCGCGTTATTTTGCCTATATCTCTCCACTCGGAAAACTCGCCAATCTGGCTTTGGTTGTATGCGACGCAGTGCCGTCTTGAGTCCGTAAACCAGCTCATCGAATTGATGTCAACCGCTACCGAGTTACTTGCGATAGTATTCGCCTCATACATGTGATCGTATTCGTCATACCGGTAGAACATCGGCGCAACATACAAGACGTCTCCCGGAAATGTGCCGCTCAAATCCTTGAGCAGATTATGTTGAGTAGATGTACCGTGGCTGTGATGGAGGCGGAAACGGTAGTAAGGACACGCTACACGGTTCTTTTGCGCAGCACGCGGATGATCCAGATATTCGCTCACCTTGAATTGGATGAAAAGCGAACGCCGTGCATTAAGCGACCACTCCATATCGAATGGAACAAGGAACTCCTCGAAAGTCGACGGGAAATACGGCGCTCGAAAGCTCGGCAATACGCGCAACATCTCGCCGTAAAGAGCGTGGCTGAAAGTCGTCTCCGAAAATCCGGGCTCCATGTTGAGCTATGACGGCGATTCCGGCGCCAAAGCTCGAAGTGAGGCCGCCACTTCGGTGAACTCCGCAAGGGCGGCTTCGAGGTCCTCAACAATTTCCGCTGCCAGGACGTGCGGTTCGGGAAGGTTGGCGGCATCTTCGAGGGACTCGTCGCGCAGCCAGAAGAGGTCAAGGCTCACTTTGTCGCGAGCGATGATCTCATCGTACGTGAAACGATGGAATCGCTCGGTTTCATCCCGTTGCCCCCGATTGTCGGCTCGATAGCACGCGACGAAGTCGCCGAGATGTTCACGCCGTAATGGGTTCTCCTTCAGCGTGAAGTGCATGTTAGTGCGCAGATCGTACACCCAGAGCGCTCGCGTTGACGGCGTTTCTGAAGCAGGCTTCCGATCAAAGAAGAGAACGTTTGCCTTGACGCCTTGTGCATAGAAGATTCCCGTCGGCAGACGTAGCAACGTATGGACGTCACACTCATGAAGCAGACGGCGGCGCACCGTTTCGCCCGCACCGCCCTCGAAAAGCACGTTGTCGGGAACGACGATTGCCGCTCGGCCGTCGATCTTCAAGAGCGTTTTGACGTGCTGGACAAAGTTCAGTTGCTTGTTGGAGGTTGTCGCCCAGAAGTCGTCGCGCACGACGGTCAGATCGTTACGGCGGGATTCGCCGTCCTCGCCGACGATGGTAACGGATGACTTCTTGCCAAACGGCGGATTGGTGAGTACCATCTCGAAGCGCATTCCGGGATCGGCTTTGAGTGCGTCGTCCACGCGAATCGGGCTTTCACCGTCGGCCGCCGTGATGCCATGAAGAAGCAGATTCATGGCGCAAAGCCGCGCGGTATTGTCGACGATTTCCCAGCCGTGCAAGGCTTCGTACCGAAGTTGATGCTTCTGGTCGGGATCGAGCAGCCCAGCTTTTGCGATGTGCTCGTAAGCTGCCAACAGAAACCCGCCGGTGCCACAAGCTGGATCGCATATTGTCATGCCCGCTTGGGGGCGCATAACGTCGACGATCGCGCGGATCAGCGGACGTGGTGTGAAGTATTGGCCCGCCCCGGACTTGGTGTCCTCAGCGTTCTTTTGCAGCAGGCCTTCGTACGCATCGCCTTTTACATCGGCGTCCAGCGTCATCCACTGCTCTTTGTCAATGAGGTCGACGATCAGGCGCTTTAGCTTCGCAGGGTCTTGGATACGGTTCTGCGCCTTGCGGAACACGACACCAAGCACGCCTGGATGTTTGCCTAGTTCGGTCAGAACGTGACGATAGTGAACTTCCAGCTCGTCGCCGTCCAGGCGAAGCAGCGATGGCCAATCAAGACCACCTGGCACGACCGAAGCCCGGTTGAACGGCGGTCGCGTCTGCTCGTCGGCCATCTTCAGAAAGAGAAGATACGTCAACTGCTCGACATAATCGCCGTATGATAGACCATCGTCGCGCAGAACGTGGCAGTAGTTCCAGAGCTTTGCGACAAGCGCACCCGATTCGTTTATCATGCCGTAACCTCCGATTTTGGCCTTAACGGAGCAGCGCCGTTGCCCTTTGCAGGCGTCATGTTGCGCGCGCCGGACCGAGAACGGTTTTTGCAGGTGGACCGGAATCCTCGCCAAGCCGTTGCGAAACAAGCCGGCCGGAAAATGCAATGCCTAAGATGGCGCGTCGGAGGCGCCGAATCTGCAGCCGCCCCTTCACTGCAGCGGCCGCGACGCGTTCGCATGCGCTGACCTGCCGAGCGATCTCTGAGATAAGGCGGGCTCGGTCGTCTGGCGATGGCATTGGGATCATCAAATCGCGGATCATACCCTGGCTGATATTCGGCTGTGCCCCACCTTTGGCCGATTCGATCAGATCGCGCCTCATCGCACGCAGACATAACCATAAGAATGGCGTGAGCTTCGCGTCGTGCGGTTCTATGGCGCATACGGCCTGGTTGGTGGCGGCTGAGTCCAGATCTAGGATACCGAGTTTCCCGACCGTGGCACCGTACATGGCCATCATCAGGGTCCCCCGTTTCAGCAATTTTGCACTCGACGATGCTAGGCCGGTATCGGAGATGCGTTCTGCTGTTGCGCGCACATGAGAGTCTCCCAATTCACCTGATTTGATCCACGGTATAGTGCCGCAGAAGTTGTCGGCTTTTCGGCGTGAGGGTGTGCCGCCGCTACTCGTCTTTGCAATGGTCGACAACTTCACGAATGGCCACCTGGGTGATCGAACGGCCCTGTACGCTGCCTCAGCTAACGCGTTTGCTCGATGTTCCACGTGTGTTAGCGATGCTTCGGCGGCGTCGAGGTGGGAGAATTGTTCTTCGATGACCTCGACGATCCGCTGCTGCTCGGCTATCGGAGGGACTGGAATCGTCAGGCACCCGAGATTCTTCCTTGAAATTCGCTTTCGCGTAGTTCCAGATTGTAGAGCTGCTATTTTGGCACGCATCGGCGGTGCATTGAAGAACCACATCAACCAACTGGGAATCGCGTTGTCCGGATGAGGACGCATGACGCATACATCGACCACCGTGACCGCTTGTCGGGGATCACCTGGGAACATGCAGGCCCGTCCCAGCGGGTCCGGCATCCGTGCGACAAGCACATCGCCTTTCTCGAGATACGTGCAGCCAAGGCGCTTCGCACTTTCGCGTGTCATGCTACGATTGGACCGATTTCGCCAGCAGCCTTCCCCGATATCAGCAAGTTGGGTTAGTCGTACCTCTCCATCCTCGTCCTGGTCTTTTGTCTCAACCCAGTCACCGTCGATGAATAGGCCCCCATCCATGAGGCGCGCGAGAGTCGTTTCTGTCCAGCCTCCTGGTAGTTCGCTCATGCAGCGAGAACCTCGTTCAATTCGTCAATCAACGAATTCAACTGATCACCGAAAACTTCTGACGCCTTGCCAAGACCGCCGTGTTGGGAAAACGGTGTGTATTGGAAGTCGTCGGGCAATATCGCGAGGCTGGCTGCGATGTGATCGCGGATACGTTCGAGCCACTGGGTTTGTTCTGGGGAAAAGCCTCGACCAGCCTGTCTTTGTTGGAGCATCCATCCAGTAAAGCGTTCGTTGACGCGCTCCGGGAATGGCACGAGTTGGTCTTCCTGCTCTAATGCAAAGCGCACGATTTGCACGATGTCTGCCAGCACGCGTGGCCCGGCGCCACGAACCTTCGATTTATCGAGGGTTTCGTACGCAGCCCACAGATTCTCCGGGGTCCAATGCTGCGGCGTACGACCGATAGCATTCGCCAGTTCTTTCACCTCTTTCCACGTGAGACGATGCTTGTACGGGCGACTGTAGAGAATCTGCAATGCGGCAATCTCGTCCTTGTGCTCGTCGAGGTAGGCGCGGAATGATTCGACGGTCTTGCGAGCGCGATTTTTCGCGTCGATTGAGTATTCCGCGCGAAGCAGCGAGTCGGCCGATATTTCGTCTATTACCTGGTCGTAGCTCCGACGCAATTCGACGAGCTTCTCTCGAAAGGCGGGGTTGTCGGCAAGGGAGCTGACAGCGCTTTCGATTAGCCTAGCCGCCACTGCGTCGCACATTTCCGGAGTGGGCTGAACCATGCCCGTTTCCCTTTGAGCGGCTTCTTATTGCTTATCGGGATCGAGTGCGTCCACGATGTTCTCGGCTAATTCCTTGAGTGGGACGCCGGCTACAGCTTCCAGCTCTTCGCGGTCTTGCCTAGAGATGCGTAGGTTGAGCCGAGCGATCCGCGATGCGATGGACGAGACAAGGCTCTTCTCGCGGGAGCCGAGTGCGAGATTATGCAAGAGCTTATCGAATCCAAGCTTCGGGTTGCGATCCATCGGAGTCGTGTCATGAAGATCAGCTTCCGTCACGCCGACCGCGTCAACGATCACGAAGCGATCCTTTACCTTCGCATCGGGTGTCACGCCTTGCAAGTCGGTCGGGTTGATGACGCGCACTCCGCGGCCCTTCATCTGTTCGAAGAACTGCCGCGAGCGGACCATCCGCATGAAGAACACGCACTCAATCGGCTTCACGTCCGTTCCGGTCGCGATCATGTCAACGGTTACCGCGATGCGGGGATTGTAGCTGTTACGAAAGTCCTGGAGCAGTTGCTCGGCCGTCTGACCTTGCGAGCCAGACTTATAGGTGATCTTGGCGGCGAACTCGTTGCCCTTACCGAATTCTTCGCGGACGATTTGGACGATGTCGTCGGCGTGGCTGTCGTCCTTGGCGAAGATCAAGGTCTTCGGCACGTGGGTGCGACCCTCGAAGAGCTGCGGAAGGCTGTCGCGGAAAGCGCGCACGATAGTTCGAATCTGATCTTTAGCGACAACCTTGCGGTCGAGTTCCTTGGCATCGTAAACGATGTCATCGTCAAGTTGTTCGAAGCGCCTTTTGCGTGTCTGCCGATCTCGAAACGCCGTCACCAAGCCAGCGTCAATCTTTGACCCCTTGGCGCTGATCTCGGTTGCAATTCGGTACACGTCGAAGTCGACGTTCACGTTGTCGGCCACGGCGCGTTCGTGGTTATATTCCATCACCAGATTTTGGTTGAAAAATCCGAGGGCCTGCTTCCCCGGCGTTGCCGTCAATCCGATGATGAACGCGTCGAAATACTCCAGCACTTGCCGCCACAAGCCATAGATAGAACGATGACACTCATCGACAATGATAACGTCGAAGGTTTCGATGGGAACCGCCGGGTTGTATGCGACCTCGACCGGCTTCGCGGGCTGCAAATCGTAGGCCGATTCTTCGTCGAGTTCTTCCGGAAGATCGGGTTCGCCCTTGAGAATCGAATAGAGGCGCTGAATCGTGGAGATGACGACGCGCGAAACGCCGTCGATGCGATTCGAACCGAGACGCTGGACGTTGTACAGTTCGGTAAACTTACGGCCGTCGTCGGGCGTTGAGAACGCCTGAAATTCTTTTAGCGTCTGCCGTCCGAGATTCGCACGATCGACGAGAAAGAGAATCCGGCGAGCTCCGGCATACTTGATGAGCCGATAGGCGATGTTGGCGGCGGTGAAGGTCTTGCCCGAGCCTGTGGCCATCTGGATGAGCGCGCGCGGTCGGCCGTGCTTGAGCGACTCTTCCAAATTGCGAATCGCATCGGCTTGCGCAGGCCACAGACCCTGTTCGTTGAGATCGGGTAGATCGCGAAGACGAGCGCGCAAGGTCGTATGTTCGGCCCCGATCTCTGCGAGCGTCTCCGGACGATAAAACGTAAACACTTGGCGGCTCGCGGGGTCTGCATCGAAGCCGTTCGTGAAGCGCGTCTCTACGCCCGTGGACTCGAACGCAAACGGCAACGGCTTCACGAGCGCGGAGATCCCCTCTGGCAAACCCGCGGTGTATTTGCCCGATTGCCACTCGACACCGGTGAGTGTCGATCCGGCTTTCTTTGCCTCGATCACTCCGGCCGCACGGCGGTTGACAAATAGGAGATAGTCGGCGGCATCGTAGCCGCCGCTCATCTTGAACTCGCGAACCGCGACGCCAACGCCGGCGCCGAGATTCAGCTTCTTGTAGTCCTGGACAATCCACCCGCACGCGCCCAGTTGGCGATCGATCTCCATGCGCGCCCGGGCTTCAGGGTCCAGGTAATCCTCAATGGCCAAATGCCAACCTCATCATCAACGGAGGCACCGCAAGGTGTCTTGCGGCACTATACTACGCCCAAAGGCCTCAGGCCTAGAAGAGGGACGCTGGCGACGGATAGTATAGCAATATGCTATACTATTTGCATGGCGAAGGTTGAGGACGCGCTTAGAGACCTCGCTGCCGAGCATGAGGGTCTTTTTACGGCAAAAGAGGCGGAGGCGGCGGGCGTGGCCCGCACTCTGGTGGTTCAGCTTGCCCATCGAGGCCGGCTGGAGCGCGTCGCTCAGGGGCTGTACCGATTCCCAAGCTGGCCGACAACTGGCCTCCAGCAATACCACGAGGCCGTTCTCTGGCCTCGGGCGCATCGCGAGCTGGCATACGCCTTAGTCTCTCATGACTCAGCACTGGAGCTCTATAATCTGACGCACCTCAATCCTGGCGTCGTCCATGTCACGCTTCCACCGAAGACACGCATATCACGCCCGCAGCCGGCGTGGCTGAGATTGCATTTTGCGGACGTCGCGCAAAACGACCGCGCCTGGGAGCAGGGCATTCCGATCGTCAGCGTCCCACGAGCGATCGAAGATGCTGCGCCGATACACGGCATTGAGATAGTTCGCCGCGCCATAAGTGAAGCCCGGGAAAGACGACTGCTCCGTGAAGACGAGCTGCAGCGCCTCGTCAACAAGTTTGGGAGTGAAGTATTGGACCCGTACATTGCCGGCTAGCCAAAGCGATCGACGGCGCGCGCTCGAACGGCGCATTACGAACGTCGCAAAGGAACGCGGCACGACCGCGGCACGACTGCGCCGGCTTGTCGGATTCGCAGTGCTGTGCGAGACGCTCTCCGAAGCAGTGGCTCGCGGCGTTATCCCGGTTTTCTTCGTAAAAGGCGGCGTCGCAATCGAATTGCGACTCGGACTGCTTGCGCGTGCTACTCGTGATCTCGATATCGGTCTGTGCGCTCCGCCGAACCAACTCTTGCCACTCTTCGATTCCGCTCTCGATGTCGGATTCGGCGACTTCCGCCTGCGCCGGCGTGGCGAGGCACGTCCGCTGGACAATGGCGCGCTCGTCTTGGAAATCGCCGTCGAGTATCTCGGCAGACCCTGGGCAACGGTCGATGTCGACCTTGCTTCGGCGACGCTCGATTGGGAGACAGATTCTGTGTCGCCGATTGCGATCGCGGAGCTTGGCCTGGAATCACCCCGCTCTGTGCCGTGTCTTGCGACGCCGGCACAGATCGCGCAGAAGATCCACGCGCTTACGGAACCCGAGCCTCGCGGCCGTCCGAATCCGCGCGCCCGCGACGTACTCGACGTGCTTCTTCTCGCGCAGCGCCTCGAAATCGACAGCACAGCCGTTCAGGCAGCATGCGAGCGCGTCTTTGCCGAGCGGGGAAGTCACGCTTGGCCGATTGCGTCATTTGTCTTTCCTACCGCCTGGCACGGAATTCTAACCGAGCTTGCCCGGGAGGTGCGTTACGACACGGATGACGTTTCAGCGATCGAGGCACGTTTCAATTCCTATCTTGCGACTCTCGTTCGGTCCGGCTGAGCGGGGCCAGAAGCCGCGCGACCCCGCTCTCTGGCTGTGCGTTTGTACGCACAGCCACCGGCTTGCGTCGTGAAAAATCGCAAATCGGTGCGGTTCTTGCGTAGTGCAGCATGGAGGCCGGGTTCACTGCAGCGTAGCAGCCGGGTCCAGGGTTTGCCCGATATGGCCGAGCACAGCGAGCCCTGGGCGCGGCTGCTAAAATGAATCGAACGTCGGACTGCATACAAAGCCGTTCCTGCGATATAATTGGCGTAGCGATTCATATTCGACTTTCGCCCGCAATTTAATGCGCGTGAAACTGCCCTGCAACGAGAGCGTTGCGGGGGTTTCATTTTTGGAAACGGCAAGATGAATGACTCTTCATCACTCGTAGTTGCGCGCGATGTATTGACTGTGCGCGAAGTGCAGCATGTGCTCGGCATCGGGCGCAACGCGACGTACGAGCTGATCGCATCGGGGCGCTTGCCGTCGATTCGTGTGACCACTCGCCGGATCGTCGTGACGAAGAAAGCGCTCGATGTGTTCCTAGGCCTCGCGCCGAATACCGGGCGTGAAGAGCGGTGAAAGGCTATATTACTCGCGGTCGTGTGGACAAAACATGGCATCTGCGAGCGGAGCTACCGCGCGATACAAACGGCAAGCGGCGGCAGCGCCGCGAGACCGTGCGCGGAAGGAAAGCGGAAGCGCAGCGTCGCTTGCGTGACCGGTTACGTGAAGTTGAAACGGGCGGGCACGCGGATGGCGCGCGCGTCGCAGTTGCAGCTCTCGCGCAGCGTTGGCTCGATTCGACTGAACATCGCGTGACGGCGCGGACCTACGCGTGTTACGCCGCGCATGTGCGCCTCTATATCGCGCCCTCGCTCGGATCGCTACGTGCAGAGCAGCTGCGCCCCGCGCACGTCGAAGCTGCACTCGCGGCGTGGAAACACGGCAAGCGTAACGACAAGGAGCATGGCGCGCTCTCGCCGCGTACGGTCGCGCACGTGTTCAGCACCTTGCGGACGCTGCTGCGATGGGGCGTAAAGATGGGAACGCTCGTCCGCAATGTCGCAGATGCAGTTGAGCCGCCGCGTTATGAGCGCAAAGTGATGCGCGCTCTGGAATCGACCGGTGTTGCAAAGTTACTCAAAGCCGCACAGGGCAGCGATCTGCAAGCGGTGATTGCGGTCGCAATCGGCACGGGTCGGCCCCGTGGCGAGCTACTGGGGCTGCGTTGGTCCTACATCGACTTCGTTGCTGGTCGCCTAACCGTGCGTCGTTCCATTGAAACGGTGGGGGGCGTCACGCGCACAAAGCCACCGAAGACCGCACGCAGCGCGCGAACGATAGCACTTCCGCTATTCGTTATGGACGTACTACGTGACGAACGTAAGCGACAAGAAGAGCTGCGCGGCCGCACGCTCAACGAACACGATTGGGTGTTCGTGCGTCGCGACGGATTGCCATGGGAACCGGGAGCGTTCTCCTTGGCCTTCGCTCGCTTCGTAAAGAGCGCGAAACTGCCGCACGTGCGCTTCCACGACCTGCGTCATTCGTTCGGAACGCTTGCGCTTGCCTCGGGCGTCGATCTGCAAACGGTTTCACGCGCCCTCGGGCATGAATCGGTCGCAATCACCTCGCGGATATACATCCACGCCATAGACGCGTTGCAGGCCGACGCAGCGGCACGGATCGCTGCACTGCTCGGGCAGGCCGTCGCTGGCGCAAAGTCACCCGTGCCACAACGGTGGCACAAAACAACCGAGCAAAAGAAAACGCCCCGGAAAACGGGGCGTTATTTGGTAGCGCCAACGGGAATCGAACCCGTTCATCGCTCCCCATCGACGGGCTCCATTTCTTCTGCCTCCGCATCACGGCCGCAGCTCGAGCGTGAAACTGAACCCATTCGTGCCGTTGAGCGCGACGCCGACGGGCAATGCGGTGCCGTAGAAGAGCGTGTTCGAACCGGCGCTAAACGTGTTGTTGAGCAGCTGCGGCGAGCCGATGACGGTGAAGAACGTGAGGCTCGCCACCGTGCGACGGCTCGGGACGAACTGCAGCGAGACCGATTGCCGCGTAATCGTGCCAAAGCTCGTCGAATACGCGACGCTAAACTTCTTTCCGAGAATTCGCTGCGCGGTGACCGCGACGCCGCCGGTATAACTGAGATTCAGGCTGAGGTCGCTCAGCCCCAGTCCGCGCCCGAGCGCGCTCTCGATCGGGCCGAGCAGCGCCGAAGAAAACTGCGCGTTGAGCAAATTGAATGCTTCCTCGCCAACCGACGGCGCGCCCGCGTTCACACCAAACGATTGTGCCGATCCCACAACGCCGCCGAACGGGGCGATCAGCGCGAGAATCTGTTCGCGCGGATAACTCGGCTCGGAGCTCAGCTGCACGTCGAGTTCATCGAGCGGGCCGCGCACCGCAATGCTCACTTTTGCGCTCCCAAAGGGATTGCGCGCGCGATTGGGATCGGGGTTGCTCACTTGCGCGGAGGCCGAAGCGGTGAGCGTCGGCATCACGCCATTCACCGCCTGAAAACGCAGCGTCGCGCTATCGACGCGAAACGATCGATCGAAGTAAACGAGCGATCCGCCGGTGGAAATAAATCGCCCCTGCAGCGTCGGCGCGCGCAGCGTTCCGGCGAGCAGCGCACTCCCCGTCGCGCCGATATCGAGCCCAGCGCCATACCCACTTCCGCGTACGCGCACGCCCGAACCCAACGCAATCCCGACGTTGAACGCGAGATCGAACGGAAGGTGTCCGGTGCCGATCGCTCCGGCGCCGGCAAAGGCCATGAATGGCAGCACGCCGTTGCGCAGCGTCGCTTTTCCGCTCAGCGTGGCGAGCGATCCGCCCTTCCCGGCGAGTGTAAGATCGGCATCGATCGCACCGCCGCCGAAGACCGGAGAATCGAGCGTCGCATCGATCGCCTGAAGGTGCGCATGGTAACTCATCGCACCCCCCGCCCCGATATCGAGCATCCCCGAACCGAGAATGCGCCCCGGTCCTGCGAAAGCGCTCAACCCCGCGAGCTGCGCGTGCTTGCGCCCGAAGGTGAGCGTTCCGGTGATGCCGGTCAGCGGAACGCGCTCGAGATCGCTCTTGTAGCTCCCGTCGCGCAGCATGAAGCGCCCCGCCAAGGTGGGATCGTCGAGTCGCCCCGCGAGCTGGCCGACGCCATCGATCCGCCCCGCAAGTTCGCTGCCGTTCCCCAAGAAATGCGCGGCGAGGCCGGGGTCAAGATCGCTCACGGTAAGGCTCGCGTCGACCGGCGCGTTCCCGGGGCCAACCCCGAGCGGCGTGAGCCGGATCGGCAGCTCGCCGGAGAGATCGACGCGGCCGCGCAGGAAACGTGCGCCCGCGTTCTGGAGATCGAGCCGCCCGTTTGCATAGGCGAGCGCTCCGAACAGGCTGGGAATCTGCACGCCTTCAATCGTCACGGCGCGCCCGTCGAAACCGGCGCGGAACCGCGGGTTGCGCTGCGTCCCCGCAATCGAAAACGTGCTCTCGAACTGCCCCGTGATGGGGGCGCTGAGATGAGCGAGCCGAGAGATCATGCCGGCGAGATCGTTCGAACGCGCCGCGCCCTGCAACGCGATCGGCGCGTCGGGGGTGAAGCCGAAGCGCCCGCTCGCGCTCGCATCGATTCCCTGCGCCGCAAGATCGAAGGCGGTCAAATCGACGTTGCTGCCGTCGCTCTGCCCGGCGACCGTCAACTTCTCGACCGGCAGCCCGAAGAGCGTGCCGTCGCTGAGCGCCGCGCTCCCTTGCGTGCGGGCATGCGGATAGGAGCCTTGCAGCAGCAGCGTCGCATCGACGCGGCCGGTCACCGGGACGCGCGGCAGATCGAGCACGGCAATCCAGGTCGCCAAATCGAGGCCGCTGAGCGCCGCGCGCAGATCGTAGCGCGCGTGGAGCAACCCCGAGCGCCAGTTCGGCGCGGGGCGCGCCGCAACGCTACCGGTCGCCGCGAGCGCACCGAACGGCCCCGCGTCGCTTACCACGCCGGTAACGACGTTGCGCGCGCTATTCCAGCGCGCGTTCGCGGCACCGAGTGTGAGGTTGCGCACGCGCAGCCCGACGACGCGCGCGCTCCCTTGCGAGCTGAAAACGTTGGCGTTGCTGCGCAGCGCGAACGCGACGCTGCCGCGCCCCGCGAGCGTATCGCCGGTATCGAAGAGATCGTCGAAATCTTCCAGGTCGGCGTTGGGGGCTCGCAGCGCGAGCCGCGCCCCCGCATCGCCGTAGGCCGCGTCGGCGCTCGTCGCCGTCGAACCGACCAGCAAACGCCCGCCCGCGAGCGCGATGCGCTGCTGCGAGAGCGCGATGCGGCCGCTCGCGCGGCGGATTCCCTGGCCGTTAAAGTGGAGCCCCAGCCCCACGAGCGTCGCATTCGCAAGCGGTGCGCGCAGCGAGCCGCCGAGCGTGAAGCTCCCGGCGACGACACCGCCGACCGGCGGGTGAGCGACCGAGAACGCGTCGAGCAGCGGAGCGATCGGCGCCGCGGCGATTTGGCCGCTCGCGGAGATCCGCGGGTCGCTCCCGCCGATCCCCCGCAGCGAACCCGCGATCGAACCGACCGCCCCGGAGAGCTCGCCGTTCGCCTGCGAGAAGCGCAGGTTGCCGAGCGCGTATTGAACGTTGCCGACGCCGCCGAGCGTGAAGCGCCCGCTCCGCGCTCCCGAGAGCACCACCCCGCCGTGGTAACTCAGCGCCCGGCCATCGAAGCCAAGCTCGCCGTTCGCCCCGAGGCGCCCCGCCTGCAGCGGGAGCCCGAAGCGCTGAAACGGCTTCGCCGAAATCTGCGCCGCAACGAGCGAGACGGCATCGCTCCCGGGGCCGACCGCAAGGGTTCCCGAGCCGTAGGCCTCGCCGCCGGCGAGCTTCGCCGCGACGCCGTGGAGGGTGAGCTCGCTGCCGTTATACCCCGCCGCCCCTGCGAGCCGGGTGACGGGCACCCCCTGGACGCGAAATCCCTCGCCGGCCATCCCCGCGCTGCCGATCTCGAGCGATCCCGGAGCGAGCGCGATGGCGATCGGCCCCTGCAACGCACCTTGGAGCTGAGCGTTGGCGGGGAAGGGCAGGCGCCCGGGGTGGACGAGCGCCGCTCCAAGCAGCACCACGCGCTCCGCCTCGAGCGCGCCGTGGCCGGCGAACGAGCCCCAGGCCCCGCTCGCCGAGAGATGCTGCAGCGCGACCTCCGGCAGCACCCCTGAGGCCGCCACGTCGAGCCGGTCGAACGGCACCCCGGCGATGCTGAAGCCGCGCGCCGAAGCGGAGCCGACGAAGGCGCGCCCCGCCCCGCCGCCGAGGAGATCGAGCCGTGCGAGCCGCCCCGAGAACGGCGGCAACGGCGGCGCCCCCGGCAGTGCGGGGAGTTGGTGCTCGTGCAGATCGAGCGCGCGGGCGCGGAGCCAGAGCGAGGCGCCGCCGTGCGGCGGGCGCACGTAGGCGCCCGCGAGCGAGGAAGCCCCCCGCTGGAACCAGAGCGGCGCGATCGATCCCGACCCGTCGCTCGCAAGCGCGATTAACGCGCCCGCGCGCCGCGGATCGTTGCGCGCGAGCAGGCTTCCCCAAGCGCCGAAGGAGCTGCCCGAACCCTGCAGGGCGATTTCGAGACGGAGCGGTTCGCGCCCGAGCACCTCGCCGACAACCGGCAGATCGGCGGCATCACCGCTGCCGTGCACGAGCAGTTCGCTGCGCACGGGATCGCCGGTGTGAAGCACTCCATGCACCGAGAGGTTCATGCGCCCGGATCGTGCATCGGCGCGGGTAATCGCGACGAGGCCATCGCTATAAATCGCGCGCACGTCGACCCCCTCGCCGACGTAGCTTCCGTACCGCATCTCCGGCGAGCGCAGGTGAAGCCGAAGCACCGGCGCATCGACCGGGCCTTCGACGAGCGCACCGAGCTCGACGGCACCGTGCAACGGCTGCTTGCGCAGCCAGGCGAGCGCACCCGGTAACGCAGCGGCGCGGCCGCGCGCCGAGAGCGCGATCTGCAGCTGCGGCGCCGCCCAATCGAAGATGCTGCCGGTCGCGACCGCCGGTATTCCGGCGAGCTCGCCGGCGGCGTGCGCAATATAGAGCCCGTCTTCGCGGAGCGCGACGGAACCCGCGAGGCGATCGATCGGCGCTGCGAGCCCGGGAACCTGGAGCGATCCGCCGAGCACCCGCGCGCGCGCATCGAGGTGGTAGCGGCCATGCACGCCGATCGCGTAGAGCGTCGCGCGAAGATGCTGCGCGGTTCCCGCGCGCAGCTGCACGCTCGAACCGGGGCCGAGCAGCGCGCGAAGCGGAGCGACGAGCGGAAGCGAGCGCGCCGCCAACCGGTAGCGCGTCACGCCGAGCGATTCATCGGCGCCGCCGCGAAACACGACGTTCGAGCCACCCGCCCCGAGAATGCGCCCCGAGCCGTGCAGCACGCTGCGAGCGGCGGAATCGAAGCGGCCGTCGGCGCTGATGCCGCCGACGCGCAGCGCGTTGCCGTGCGTATCGGCGAAGGTGAACGCTCCATCGCGCACCCGCAGCGTGAAGGCGACCGGCACGCGATTGGGCGGATGCGGGTAGCTTTCGTTCGGAATGGAGAATCGCGGCAGCGCGTAACCGCCGGCGGCGAGCCGGACGAGCGCGATGCGCGGCTTCGTCACCTCGATGGCGCTGATGCCGAAGCGGTGCCGGCTCGTCGGGAGCAGGTCGCGCAGGCGGAAGCGCACCCGCAGGTCGGCGATCCGTGCGATAACGATGCCGTCGCGCGCGAACCGGAGATCGCGAAAATCGTAGGTGCTCCCCGAACGGTCGAGCGAGGCGATGCTGAGGCTCCCGCCGAGCGCGAGCGAGCCGATCGCCTCGATGCCCATGCGAGCGAGCGCCGCACCGCGCGCGATGGCGAGGGCGACGACGAGGACGAGGGCGGCCGCAGGCACGGCGAGTCGCGTGCGCATCGTTCTTCCCACTATGCGCCCCGAAGAGGCGTCACCCCCGCCGCCGTGGCGATTCTTAGAGGTCGAGCGCCTTTACGTTTTTCGCGTATTCGAAAATATATTGCTTGCGCGACTCCACTTTATCGCCCATCAGATCGACGAAAATCTGCTCCGCCTCCACCGCATCCTCGACCGCTATGCGGACGAGCCGGCGATTCCCGGGCTCCATCGTCGTCTCGGCGAGCTGCTCGGCATCCATTTCACCCAAGCCTTTGTATTGCTGCACGGTGAAATCTTTGGGATCGGCGCCGGCGAAGACCTCGCGGAGTTCGGTTTCGTTAAACGCCCACCACTGTTTCTTGCCTTTGCGAATACCGTAGAGCGGCGGCTGGGCGATGTAGACGTAGCCCTGTTCGATCAGCGGTTTCATCTGCCGGTAGAAGAACGTCAGCAGCAACGTGCGGATGTGCGAACCGTCGACGTCGGCGTCGGTCATGATGATCACTTTGTGGTAGCGCAGCTTGCCGACGTCGAATTCGTCGCCGAAGCCGGTGCCCAACGCGGTAATCATCGTCCGAATCTCTTCGTTCGAAAGCACTTTATCCAAGCGCGCCTTTTCGACGTTGATGATCTTGCCGCGCAGCGGAAGGATCGCTTGTTTGTCGGGGTCGCGGCCGCCCTTCGCCGTGCCGCCCGCGGAATCGCCTTCGACGAGAAAGATTTCGCTCTCGCGCGGATCTTGGTTTTTGCAATCGACGAGTTTTCCGGGAAGCCCCGAGCCTTCGAGGGCGTTTTTGCGGCGCGAGAGATCGCGCGCTTTCTTCGCCGCTTCGCGCGCCCGCGAGGCCTGCATGCATTTATCGATAATCGCGCGCGCCGATTTCGGGTTCTCTTCGAAGAAGAACTCGAGCCGCTCGTTGAGCAGGCCGTAGACGATGCTGCGCACTTTGGCGTTGCCGAGCTTGGTCTTCGTTTGCCCTTCGAATTGCGGTTCGGCGAGTTTCACCGAAACGACCGCGGTGAGCCCTTCCATGCAATCGTCGGTGGAGAGGTTACCGTCGGAATCTTTGAGGATGCTGCGTTTGCGGGCCGAGCCGTTCACCGCGTTGGTGATCGCGGTGCGGAAGCCCAGCAAATGCATGCCGCCTTCGAT
>JAJXXM010000320.1 GCA_021781095.1 bacterium | reverse complement strand
GCTCGGTTCGAGCGGAAGCGGTTCCGGAGCGAGCTCCGCAGCAGCTGCAAATCCGTTCTCGCTCGCCGGGCTGCTCGGCAATACGCTCTCGCCCGAAGTGATCGCCGCGTTTATCGTGTTCTTCATTCTCGGCTTTTTGCAGATCTCGACCGTCTTTGCCGGCGTCGCTTCGTTGATCAATCGCACCGAAGATCTCGGCAGCATCTCGGGACCGATGGTCATCCCGACCGTCGGCGGGTATTTTCTTGGCATCCTCGCGATCAACGCGCCCTCGCTCCCCGTGGTGACGGTTACCAGCTTCGTGCCGCTACTCTCGCCGTTCGTGATGTTCGCGCGCATGGCGGTAACGCACGTGCCGACCTGGGAGATCGCCACCTCGATCGCCTTGAATCTGCTCGCGCTCTGGGGCATTGCATGGTTCGCCGGAAAACTCTATCGCGTCGGCATGATGCTCTACGGACGTCCGCCGAAATTCGCGCAGGTCTGGGAGATATTGCGCACGCCGTCGTAGCGCACACGTGTCACGCCGATCGTTTGTCACGCCGAGTAGGCGCTGCAGGCGCCGTATCGAGGCGGCGCAGTTGTCACGCCGAGTAGGCGCTGCAGGCGCCGTATCGAGGCGGCGCAGTTGTCACGCCGAGTAGGCGCTGCAGGCGCCGTATCGAGGCGACGCAGTTGTCACGCCGAGTAGGCGCTGCAGGCGCCGTATCGAGGCGGGGTCCGAAGTGCGGCCCTCGATACGCCCACTTCGTGGGCTACTCGGGCTGACACAGCGGAGTGCGGCCCTCGATACGCCCACTTCGTGGGCTACTCGGGCTGACACAGCGGAGTGCGGCCCTCGATACGATGGCTTCGCCATCTACTCGGGCTGACACAGCGGAGTGCGGCCCTCGATACGATGGCTTCGCCATCTACTCGGGCTGACAAAGCGAAGTGCGGCCATCGATACGATGGCTTCGCCATCTACTCGGGCTGACACCGGCGCTACTCGGGCTGACACAGCGGTCGCTGCGCGCTACTCGGGCTGACAGAGCGTATCGACCGATACGCTAGTGCACCGTTCAACCGCGGAGCGGCTTGCCCCAACCCGATTGCCGATAGCTACCGTCGACGACGATGCACGGCACCGTGGGATCGCCGCCTGCGAGTTCGAGCATGCGCGCCTTGGCGGCACGGTCGTTCTGTGCGTCGTACTCGGTAAACGGCGTGCCTACGCGGCGATAATGCGCCATCGCTTGGGCGCAGTACGGGCACCCCGGCTTGGTATAGAGTTCGAGGCGCGCGCCCGGAGGAATCCGCTCGATATCGAATGCTGCGCTCATGCCGCTGATCTTCGTAGCGACGCCGCTGGGGAACCTGCGCGATATCACGCTGCGCTCTCTCGACGCTTTGCGTGAGGCCGACCTTATCGTCGCCGAAGATACCCGCGTGGCGAGGAGGCTTTTGAGCGCGCTCGATCTGCCCGGGCGCGAACTCGCCAGCTATCGCGAACAAAATGCCGCCGCGATCACCGCGGGCATCCTCGAACGCGCGCGCACGCAGCGCGTCGTGGTGGTGAGCGATGCCGGAACGCCCGGGATCTCCGACCCCGGAAGCGAGCTCGTCGCCGCTGCCCGCGCGCTCGGAATCGAGGTCGAGGCGCTTCCGGGGCCGAGTGCCGCAATCGGCGTCGCCCTGCTCTCCGGCTTCGACCTGCAGCGATTTACGTTCGAAGGCTTCGCTCCTCGCAGCTCGAGCGCGCGACGCCTTGCCTTCCAACGCGCGCTCGCCGGTGGTTGCACCACCATCTGGTACGAGAGCCCGAAGCGCATCCTCGCAACGCTGCGCGATCTCGAAAGCGTCGCTCCGACCGCTCGGCTCTTCGTGCTTCGCGAGTACACCAAGCGTTTCGAACAGCAGATCCTGGGGAGCCCGGCGGAGGTCGCCGCTGCGCTCTCCGATCCGCCGCGCGGCGAGATCGCGTTCGCGCTCGAGGCGGCGCCCCTGCAGGAACCCGTCGCTCCGAGCGACGCCGAGGTCGACTCCGCGATCGATGCCGCACTCGCGGCCGGCGAGCGCGTCTCGGCGATCGCACGGCGCCTTGCGGCCGCCGGCGCGGGCGAACGTTCGGAGATCTACGCGCGCGCCTCCGCACGGAAAGCCGCCGTCGCAGGGCGAAGCACCGCGTAGATGAAGCGCCCGTTTTACGTCACCACGCCGATTTATTATATTTCCGGCAATCCGCATATCGGCCACGCCTACACGACGGCGGTCGCCGACGTTCTGGCCCGGACGGCGCGCACCGAAGGCGAGGCCTTCTTCCTCACCGGCACCGACGAGCACGGCCAAAAAGTCGCGAACGCCGCCGCCGCCGCGGGAAAGTCGCCGCAGGATTGGTGCGACGCGCTCGTTCCGCGCTGGCAAGAGCTCTTCGCCACCTTCAATATTTCGTACGACGATTTCATTCGCACCACGCAGCCGCGCCACGAACGCGTCGTCCAGCGCGTCTTCGAACGCCTGCGCGAGAGCGGCGATATCTATCTCGGCACGTACGAGGGCTGGTATTGCGTCGAAGACGAGACGTTTTGGCTGGAAGCGAAACTCGTCGACGGCAAGTGCCCCACGTGCGGGCGCGCCGTCACCTGGCTCTCCGAACAGGATTGGTTTTTCAAGCTCTCGGCCTATCGCGATCGATTGCTCGACTACTATCGCGCGAATCCCAACTGGCTACGCCCCAAGAGCGTCTATAACGAGATGCTCTCGCTTTTAGAAGAAGGGCTCGACGATTTTTCGATCTCGCGCACAAACTTCGATTGGGGCATCGAGATCCCCGGCGGCGGCGGCGTGATCTACGTCTGGTTCGATGCGTTATTAAACTATATCTCCGCGCTCGATTATGGAACGCCGGGCGCGCGCTTCGAGCGTTTTTGGCCGGCGAGCGTGCAACTCATCGGCAAAGAGATCGCGCGCTTCCACACCATCGTCTGGCCGGCGGTGCTCTGGGCGCTCGGCGAAAAAGCACCCGAGCTGGTCTTCGCGCACGGTTGGATTACCGTCGACGGCCGCAAAATGGGAAAATCGATGGGCAACGCGACCGATCCGTTCGCGCTCGCCGAACGCTTCGGCGCCGATACGTTACGCTATTTCCTTCTTCGCGAGGCGCCGTTCGGTAGCGACTTTTCGTATTCGGAAGAGAAAATCATCGCTCGCAACAACGACGATCTCGGCAACGATGTCGGAAACCTCGTCCGTCGCTCGTTGGCGATGCTGACGAAATACTGCGACGGCATCGTGCCGGCGCCGGGCGAGCATTGTATCGGCGATGCGTTCGCATCGTTACCGGGCCGGGTCGCCGACGCGATCTTCGATCTCCGGTTTCGCGACGCGCTCGAAACGATCTGGCAGTTGGTGAGCGCCCTGAATCGCAGCATCGACGAACGCAAACCGTGGGAGCTCTGGAAACGCCGCGAGGATCCCGCTGCGAAGGCCGCTCTCGATGCGTTGATGTACGAACTCTGCGAAGGGCTGCGCTGGCTGGCGAGCTTGCTCGCGCCGTTTATGCCCGGGAAAGCCGCGGAAATCGCGCGGCAGCTCGGGCTCCCCGAGGGCGCGCACGAACGCGAACTTCGCACGTTGCGTTGGGGCGCGCTCGCCGCCGGAACGCGCACCGCACCCGGTGCGGTGCTCTTCGCGCGAATTGAGGTTCCCGAGCCTTCGTCGGCATGACGACGTTCGATCGCGCTCGCCTCTATCGCATGGCGATCTTCGCCCCAGGCGCGATCGGTCTCGTCGCTTTTATTACCGCGATCGCGCGCGGCCCGGTGCGCTGGTCGCTCTCCGATTCTTTGCTTGCCTTCTTCGCGCTCGCCGCGACGTTTGCGGTCGCCTTTTACGCCACATCGTTGCCGCGCCTGCGCTCGCGTCGCGTCGCATTCGGCGCGGAAGGCTACGTGCTCGACGTTCCGATTCTCGCTCCGTTGCTGCTGGCGTCGCACGACGGCGGAGAGATCGCGGCGCTCGCCGCATTTCTCGGGTTCTCGCTCGCGGCGTATATTCGCCGCGAAGAACTCGGTTTCGATATTCTCCGGCACGGTGTCGGGCGTGCGACGCTGCTCTTACTCGTCGCGGCGTTCGTACCGCCGCACGCACTGACGTCGTGGAACTTCCTGCGCTTCGCTGAGATCGCCATGGCGGTCGCGGCGGCGTACGAACTCGTGTTTGCCGCACCCTTATTGGCGATCGCGCGCAACGTCTCGATTTGCCAAACCGTGTTGCGATTCGCCCGCACGCGCGGGCTCTGGCTCTCGTTGGCGATGGTCACGCTCTGGGCGACGGTCGATCGCTGGGGCTTTCTTACCGGCGGCCCGGCGCTCGGCGTCGCCCTCTGGCTGCCGCTCCCGTATCTCGCGTGGCTGCGCTGGAACAACGATCGCCTGAGCGGTGAACTCTCGCGGCTCAAACTCGTGCGCGAGGCGGTCGCCGCGATGCTCGCCGCGCGCGATCCGCTGCCGCAGATGCGCAGCATTCTCGGGTCGTTACGCCGCGCGCTCGTCGACGAAACGCTCGAAATCGTTACGCGTACCGAGAATAAGAAAAAATGGCAGACCGTCGCGAGCCTCGGCCCGAGTATCGGCGAAGATGCCGCGGCCCTGCGCGCGCGGCTCCTCGCGCGCCTGCCCTCCGCCGAACGGGATAGCGCGAAGGCCAGCGTCGGCTCCGCGACGATCTCCGTCTACGCCATTCGCGCCGGTGAGGCGCTGGCGGGCGCGCTGCTCGTGCACCGTCGACGCGACGATATCAGCGCGCGCGAGCACCAGCAATTCTATCAAGCGGCGCGCGAGTTGGCCCCCTTACTGATCGATCTGCAAAGCATCTCCGAGGCGCACAACGCCGCGAATACCGATCCGTTGACCGGCGTCTACAATCGGCGCGCCATTCTCGAACGCTTGAATGCGATCGTCGACGACGCGCGGCGCGGCGCGGTGCTCATGCTCGATATCGATCGCTTTAAGGATATCAACGATCGCTTGGGACACGCCGCCGGCGACGGCGTGTTGCGGCGCGTCGCCGACGAAATTCGCGCGGCGCTGCGCCTCGAAGATGCGCTGGGGCGAATCGGCGGCGAGGAATTTCTCGTCGTGATGCCCGACGCGCCGCTCGATATCGCCGT
>JAJXXM010000012.1 GCA_021781095.1 bacterium | reverse complement strand
CGCCCTTGTCACGCCGAGTAGGGCGCCCTTGTCACGCCGAGTAGGGCGCTTCAGCGCCCGTATCGAGGCGGGCTCGCTTGCGCGCTTCCCTCGATACGCGCTTCGCGCTACTCGGGATGACAGCGCTCGGGGCGAAAGCTGTTGTCGCGCCGAGTAGCGCGCCCTTGTCACGCCGAGTAGGCGCCGCTAGGCGCTGTATCGAGGCACGCCGCCTCCTCGGCGTGACAATCGTTGCGGCTTTATGGCAGAATAGAGCTATAGGCGAATGAAATGACGATTGCGGAGCTCATTGCTAAGGTGCAGACCTACGACCCGTCGCTCGACGGGTCGTGGCTTATGCGGGTCTACGAGCTTGCCGACCGCGCCCACGATGGCCAGCATCGAGCCTCGGGCGAATCCTATATCGAGCATCCACTCGCCGTCGCGGCGATTCTCGCCGACCTGCAGATGGATCGCCAGACGATCGCTGCGGCGTTGCTCCACGACGTCGTCGAAGACACCACGATTACGAGCGAGCAGGTTGCCGCCGAGTTCGGCGACGAGATCGCGGCGCTCGTCGAGGGCGTTACCAAGCTCACCCGCATTCCCTATCAGTCCAAAGAAGACGCGCAGGTCGAGAACCTTCGCAAGATGTTCATGGCGATGGCGAAAGACATCCGCGTCATCATCATCAAGCTCGCCGATCGCTTGCACAACATGCGCACGTTGGGGAGCCTGCGCGAGGAAAAGCAACGCGCGATCGCGCGCGAGACACTCGATATTTATTCGCCGATCGCCCACCGCCTCGGAATCTGGCGCGTGAAGTGGGAGATCGAAGATCTCTGCCTGCGCTATCTCGAGCCCGCCGCCTACCAAGATATCGTCGATCGCGTCAACAAGACGCGTTCGAACCGCGAAGAGGACGTCCGCGAAGCGATTACGTCGCTCAAGACCGATTTCGAACAATTGCATATCGACGCCGAAATTCACGGTCGCCCCAAGCATTTCTACTCGATCTATTCGAAGATGAAGAAGGGGCGCGATTTTTCGACGATCTACGATCTTACCGCGATTCGCATTCTCGTCGATAACGTGAAAGATTGCTACGGAGCGCTCGGAGCGGTGCATTCGAAATGGACGCCGCTGCCGGGGCGGTTCAAAGACTATATCGCGATGCCGAAGCCCAATATGTACCAGTCGTTGCATACGACGGTGATCGGGCCGCAGGGCGAACCGCTCGAGATTCAAATTCGCACGCGCGAGATGCATCGCATCTGCGAATACGGCATCGCGGCGCACTGGCGCTATAAAGAAGGCGGCAAGGCCGACAACTTCGAGAACAAGCTCTCCTGGCTGCGGGCGCTCCTGGAATGGCAGAAGGACATGCGCGATTCGCGCACGTTCATGGAGAGCCTCAAACTCGACCTTTTCGATTCGCAAGTCTTCATTTTCTCGCCCCGCGGCGACGTCTTTTCGGTTCCCGCCGGCGGCACGCCGATCGATTTCGCCTACAGCGTCCATACCGATGTCGGGAATCACTGCGTCGGCGCGAAAGTCAACGGTCGCATCGTGCCGCTCGATTCGCAGTTGCAGAACGGCGACATCTGCGAGATTCTCGTCAATAAATCGAGCGGCCGCCCCTCGCTCGATTGGCTCTCCATCGTCAAGACCGGCGGCGCGAAGCACCGCATCAAGCAGTGGTTCCGCAAAGAACGTCGGGAAGAGAACGTACTCGCGGGGCAGGAGGCCGTCGATAACGAGCTGGCGCGCAACCATCTCCGCGTCGATCTCGCGCGCGGAGCGCTGATCGAACGCATCGCTGCGAAGATGAACTTCAGCAGCCCGACCGATCTCTACGCGTCGATCGGCTTCGGCGATGCATCGGCGAGCTCGGTCGTCAACCGCATCCGCGAAGAGCTCAAAGCAGAGAACGTCGTCGATCTCACCAAAGTGGTGCGCAAATCGACGGCGCGGCGCGGCGTTCGCAAGCGTAGCGGCGTCCTGATCGCCGGCGTCGACGACGTGGTGGTGCGGCTCTCGAAGTGTTGTTCGCCGGTGCCCGGCGATCCGATTATCGGCTACGTTACCATCGGGCGCGGCGTGAGCGTGCACCGCGCCGACTGCCCGAACGTCGCCTTCATGAATGCGACTCCCGAGCGCATTTTGCAAGCGGAGTGGAGCAACGAGGCCGACCAAACGCACGCCGTCGATATCGAAGTCGAGGCTGACGACCGCGCCCAGTTGCTCGGCGACATTATGGCGGTCTTCGCGGAATTGAAGACCGCGGTGAGTTCGGTCACCGCGCGTGCCCGCAAAGACGGCAGCGCGGTTACGAGCCTCACCGTCCAGATTCGCGACCTCGAACACCTGCACAAGCTGCTTACCAAGATCGAGAACCTGCGCGGCGTACGACGCGTCTATCGCGTCACCAAGCGCGAGCGTACCGCAACATCGTAGCGTTGCTCCCGCACGCCTGGTGGCTGCTCGCCGTTGCCGCCTTCGTCGGCGGCGCGATTAATAGCGTCGCAGGCGGCGGTTCGTTTCTTTCGTTTCCGGCGCTGCTCTTTGTCGGCGTTCCGCCGATCGTCGCAAACGCCACGAACAATACCGCGATGTGGGTCGGCGTGATCGGGAGCGCGCGCGGGTACCGCCGGGAGATCGCCGAGCAGCGCCGCTTGATCGCGCCGCTCTTCGTCGTCAGTTTAGTCGGCGCGACGCTCGGTGCGTTGCTCCTGCTGCGCACGCCCTCGACGCTCTTCGAACGGATGGTGCCCTGGCTGCTGCTCGCGGCGGTCGCGCTCTTCGCGTTCGGTCCGCGCATCGTCGCCGCCGAACGCGCGCGTGCCGAGCACAAGGCGAGCTGGGTCCAACTCGCCGCGCAATTCGGCGTTGCGATCTACGGCGGCTACTTCGGTGCCGGAATGGGCTATGCGATGCTCGCGCTGCTCGCATTCTTCCCGTTGCCGAGCGTACACGCCGCGAACGGCATCAAGAACGCACTCGCGATCGCGATCAACGGCATCGCGATCGTTCCGTTTGCGATCGCGCGAGTTATTTGGTGGCCGCAGGCGATTTTGATGGCGGCTGCCGCGATGCTTGGCGGCTACGTCGGCGCGCGGCTCGCGCTCCGCGTGAGTTCCGAGGCGATGCGCGCCGCGGTCATCGTGCTCGGCATTACGATGGCGGTGGTGCTGTTCTTCCGCGGCGTGTAGCTGCCGAAGGTTATGGAACGACGAGGACCGTCGTTGCGGCATTCAGTGGTGGTTGGGAATGAAAACCGGGGGTTCCGGTGGTTGGGCAGGCGAGAGCGCTCGGACCGCTCGCACAGTCCAGAAGCGCGCCGCTGCCGCGAGGGCCGCCGAGATACGTTCCGCCGATGAGGACGTCGTAGAGCCCGGAGGCATTGGGGTAGGTCGCTGCAAGCGAATAAATGTTTAATCCGGTAGCGTTGATAGGAATGAGGTTGGGAATTCCGGTCGGTTGCGTGAGCGTATATTGCCCGGTGGCCGTACTGTAGGAGCTTTGATAGACGCCGAGGTTTTCAGCGCTCGAATCCTCATCGAGTAGGATTTGCCCGTTCTCGCTGACGGAAATGCCATTAGGAAAGCTTCCGGCAATCGAAGGGGCGCCGTTGACCGTCATCGCCGTCGGCGTTCCCGAGGAGATATTGTACGCAAAGATCGTTTCGTTACCCGTGAGATTCGGGCCGGTCATTCCGGAGAGCCAGAGTGTCGGTGGGCGTCCATCGCCCTCCGTTCCCGGGTCGAGCGCGAGCCCTCCCCCGAAGCTGGTCCCGGCTCCGACGAGTGTGGTGTTGACCGGTCCCGTTGGGACGACGGGATTCGTAACGTTGTAGTCGACGATCGACGACCCGGTAACGTACTGAGGGTCGACGACCCAGAGCCTCTCCGCGCTGTCGACGGCTATATTTTGCGGATGGGCGAGGTTGGCATCAACGAGCGTCGCCGGCGCGCTGGAGGCGATAAACGAGAGCGGCTGGCTCGAAAGGGGTGCGGCATTCGGCGCCGGGGCAAAAGCATCGATGAAGGCGCTCGCGGTAATGCCGCCGATCCAGATCGTTCCGCTTGTGGGATCGAACGCGCTTCCAAAGAGAGAATTCCCCGCCGGACCACCGCCGAAGTCGCTTGCAATCGGCGTCAACGTTCCCGCCGTGCCGGAAACGGAACTTGGGATAAATCGGTATCCCGCAATTTGCGTTGGAAGGGGGCCGCTGTTCATGCCGACCCAAACCTCTTGCTCCTCGCTGAGCGACACGGTACTCGCTGCAGCCGCTCCGGTACCTCCAGTCGGCGACGGGCCGCTCGCGATGGCATTGAGCGTGAGGTTGAGCGGCGTTGCGTTCCAACTTTCGGTTTGCAGCGTCCAAATCGGCGCGGTCGTCGGTGCATTATCGCAGGTTGCACCGGAGGGTCCGACGCCCTGCGACGAGACCGAGACGGCAATGTAAGGTGCGTTCGTCGCCGAATCGAGCGGCGACTGCACGCAGACCTGCGGAGCGCCGTCGCCGACGATGATGTTTCCGTCGCGATCGAGACCGTACATATACGCATGCACCGGCGTCATGCCGACGATCGTGTAGCCGCCGCCGTTCGGCTGCAGATGCACCTGGTTCGGAAGCGGCACCATCTCCGTGCCGGCGGGAACGCCGTCGAGCACGAGTGCGAGCGGAGGGGGCGGAACTCCATTGGCAACGTTCACGTTCGTAAATGTCTGTTGCGAGAGAAGATCGGCGCTGTTAAAGGTTGCGCCGGTCGTGCTCGGCGCCGTATCGAACGTGGAAACTTGTAGCACGTAGGGGGTCGCGCTCGTCGGAACCGTGAGCGAGAACGTGCACGTCGCGCTGCCGTCGGGATTCGTCGCGCACGTCGCGCTACTCCCACCATACGTATCGACGGCAATACTTGGGGTGGCGAGGTTTGATAGATTGACGGCGACCGTCGGCGCGGCGGGATTGAGTGCGCCGACGGAGGTGGCGAAATCGAACCCAAAGCCCTTCGTCGTCGGCGCGATATATTTCGGCGAGCGGCGATGTACTTGCAATTGCGCTTGCGGTACGGCGAGCGTGATTTTTACCGACGATTTCCCGGCGGCGAGTGGTGAGGAACCAGTGGGAAGCGCTCCCGTCGCACCTCCTCCGCCGCCGCAAGCTGCGAGCGATCCAAC
>JAJXXM010000239.1 GCA_021781095.1 bacterium | reverse complement strand
GATCGATGAGTCCCGCGCGACTATCTACAACCGGCTTTGCCAAGGGCTCATCCCGCGTGCAACGCTCGTACCGGCGGGTGTCTGGGCGGTTCACGCGGTCCAGGAGCGCGGATTCACGCTGCTGCAAACGTCGCTCTAGCCCTCACCGCAGCACGGCGGCAGGGAGAAGGCGCGGCTCCCTGCTATCTATCGACTTGTGAAACTTCTTGAAGGCAAGCGCGCCCTCATTACGGGTGTCGCAAATCGTTGGTCGATCGCTACCGGGATCGCGCGCAAGATGCACGAGCACGGGGCGCAACTCGCGTTCTCCTATCAGGGCGAACGCGTCCGCGATGAGGTGGAAAAACTCGCCGCCGAACTCGGTAGCGGCCCGGTCCTTCCCTGCGACGTCGGTGACCATGCATCGATCGCGGCGATGAGCGCGTCGCTCGCGCGCGATTTCGGATCGCTCGATATTCTCGTGCATTCGATTGCGTATGCAAACAAAGAAGACCTCGTCGGAAAGGTCTTCGACACCACGCGGCAAGGCTTTGCACTCTCGCTCGATGTCTCCGCCTACTCGTTAATCGCCCTGGTGCAGGCACTGCGCGAACACCTCAACGACGGCGCATCGATTATGGCGATGACCTACCTCGGCGCAACGCAGATCGTCCCGAATTATAACTTAATGGGAATCGCGAAGGCCGCGTTGGAGGCTTCGATTCGCTATCTCGCTTTCGACCTCGGCGATCGCGCCATTCGCGTGAACGGCATCTCCGCCGGGCCGATTAAAACCGCGAGCGCGCGGCAGGTCGGCGGCTTTACGAAGATGCTCGATGTCGTCGCTACGACCGCACCGCTGCGCCGGAACGTCACGATCGACGATGTCGGCAATACGGCGGTCTATCTCGCCTCGCCGCTTGCGGCAGCGATTACCGGCGATATCCACTTCGTCGATGCGGGTTTCCATGCAATGGGCATGTATCCGCCACCGGAAAAACCGGCGTGAGCTCTGCCGTTCCGACCGAGGAAGAAGCGGCAGCGATCTTCGCCGTTCTCGCCGCGCAAGCACAACCCCAAGCGCACGAACGCGCGCAGAGATCGCCGTCGGCGTGGCGCATCGCCGCGCGCGACCCGGAGTTGACGTTCGACGATATCCGTGCCCGAACGTGTGCGGTCGGTGTTCTCTAAAGTCCTCGTCGCCAATCGCGGCGAAATTGCGATTCGCGTTCTGCGAACCCTGCGCGAGATGGGCATCGCCAGCGTCGCCGTTTACTCCGAGCCCGATCGCGATGCGTTGCACGTCGGCATCGCCGACGAAGCCTATTATCTCGGCGCTGCCGCGCCGGCACAGAGTTATCTCAATGCCGATGCGCTGCTCGATGTTGCGCTCCGCAGCGGCGCCGAAGCGATCCATCCAGGCTACGGATTTTTCGCCGAAAACGCCGGCTTCGCGCGCCGCGTCATCGCCGCCGGACTGACGTGGATCGGCCCGCACCCCGACGCCATCGATGCAATGGGCGATAAATTGCGCGCGCGTGCGGCGATGGCGAAAGCAAAAGTTCCCTTCGTTCCCGGCGGTACCGAGCCGCTCGCCGATCTCGACGCGGTCCGCGAGGCGGTCGCACGCTTCGGGCTACCGCTCGCGCTCAAAGCCTCCGGCGGCGGTGGCGGCAAAGGACTGAAGATCGTGCGCACCCTCGACGATATCGAGGGCGCTTTTACCACCGCCGTTCGCGAAGCGGAGGCGTACTTCAAAAATCCGGTCGTCTACGCCGAGCGCTATCTCGATAATCCGAAACACGTCGAGTTACAGATTCTCGCCGACAAACACGGTGCGGTCCTGCATGTCGGCGACCGTGACTGCTCGCTCCAACGTCGACATCAGAAACTCTGGGAAGAGGCACCGGCGCAGATCTCCAATCGCGCCCGCGAGGCGATGCGCGCCGCCGGGATGCGCGCTGCGCGAGCGATCGGCTACGACTCCGTTGGAACGATCGAATGCCTCGTCGTCGGAGACGAGTTCTACTTTCTTGAGATGAATACACGCATTCAGGTCGAGCATACCGTGACCGAAGAGATCGCCGGCATCGATCTCGTACGCGAGATGATTCGCGTTGCCGCCGGTGAGCCGCTCGGATACACCCAAGAGCAGGTGAACTTTCACGGCGCAGCGATTGAAGGGCGCGTCAATGCCGAGGATCCGGCGCAGAATTTCCGCCCCGCTCCCGGCAAGATCGACCGCTATCGCGAACCCGGCGGGCTCGGCATTCGCATCGACTCGGCCGCCCATGTCGGCATGACGATCTCACCCGACTACGATTCGATGGTTGCGAAACTCATCGTCTGGGCACCGACGCGCGAACAAGCACTCGCGCGCATGAAGCGCGCGACCGGCGAATACGTCGTCGGCGGCCTTCCGACGACGCTGCCGCTGCTCCACGCCCTCTGCGATGCACCGATGGTCGCCGACGCAAGTTATGGGACGGCGAGCCTCGAGCCGTTTACCGAGCGCTGGGCGCAAAACGCAGCGCCGAGTGCCGCCACGGCGCAACTCGCTCCGGCAGAGAACGAGAGCGAAGCGGTGCGCGTCGAAGTGAACGGCAAACTCTTTCGCGTACGGCTCGTCGACGGCGCCGGGCCCGCACGTGCGCCGAGCCGCCGACCTCCGGCATCGCGCAACCAAGCGCGGCGCGGCCAGGCGCATGACGGAGCCGAGATTCTCTCGCCGATGCACGGCGTCGTCATCGAATTGCGCGTTGCACCCGGCGATGCCGTCGCCGAGGGCGAGGTTGTCGCGGTGATCGAAGCGATGAAGATGATGAACGAGATTCGCGCCCATCGCGCCGGAAACGTCGACGCGCTGCACGTCGAAGTCGGCGGCACGGTTGAGGCGGATCGTCCGATTCTCACGCTGGCATGAGGAGCGCAGAACGTGGCACGCTCGATCAACGCTAGCGGGATTCCGCTCGAACCGTTTTACGACGCAGCGCAGGGCGTCGCGCACGATCTCGGCCCGCCGGGAACGTTCCCCTTCGGGCGCGCCATCCGTGCCGATCAATATCGCGGACGTCTCTGGACGATGCGCCAGTACGCCGGTTTTGCAACCGCCGCCGAATCGAACGAGCGTTACCGCTACCTCCTTGCGCGCGGGCAGACGGGGCTCTCGGTCGCCTTCGATCTCCCGACGCAACTCGGATACGATTCCGATGCAAGCGTCGCGCGCGGCGAGGTCGGAAAGGTCGGCGTCGCGATCGACTCCATCGAGGATATGGAGACGCTGCTTCACGAGATTCCGCTCGCCGACGTAACGATCTCGATGACGATCAACGCCCCAGCATCGATTCTACTCGCGATGCTGCTCGCGGTCGCGCGGCGCCGCGGCATTCCCTTCGACCGGCTCGGCGGCACGATTCAGAACGACGTCCTCAAAGAGTACGCGGCCCGCGGCACCTATATTTATCCGCCGAAATCTTCGATGCGCTTGGTCACCGACGTTATGGCGTACTGCGCGCGTGAAGTGCCGCAGTGGAACACGATCTCGATCAGCGGCTACCACATTCGCGAAGCCGGCTCGACCGCGGTCGAAGAGATCGCCTTCACGTTAGCAAATGCGAAGGCCTATCTGCAGTCGGCGCGCGATGCCGGCATCGATCTCGATAGCATCGCTCCGCGTCTCTCCTTCTTCTGGAACGCGCACAACGATTTCTTCGAAGAGATCGCAAAGTTCCGTGCCGCACGGTATCTGTGGGCGCATATCACGCGCGACGAATTCGGCTGTCGCGACCCGCGTTCGCAAATGTTGCGCTTTCATACGCAGACCGCCGGTTCCACGCTGGCGGCGCAAGAACCGGAGAACAACGTCGTCCGCGTCACGCTGCAGGCGCTCGCCGCCGTTCTCGGCGGAACGCAGTCGCTGCACACCAACGGACAGGATGAGGCACTCGCGCTGCCGACCGCTCGCAGCGCGAAACTCGCCCTGCGCACGCAGCAGATCATCGGTTACGAAAGCGGAGTCGCCGATGTCGTCGATCCGCTTGCCGGCTCCTATTACGTCGAGACGCTCACGAACGAGCTCATCGAAGCTGCGCGAGCGACGATCGCCGAGATCGACGCGCTCGGGGGCAGCATCGCGGCGATCGAGAGCGGTTGGATGCAGAGCCGCATCGGCGACTCCGCCTACCTTGCACAACAGGCAATCGAACGCAAAGAGTCGGTCGTCGTCGGCGTCAACGCCTTCGTCGATGCCGATAGCGCCGCCGAGATGCCGACGCTCCAACGTATCGACGAGCGCGTCGAGCGCGAACAGGTGGAGCGTCTCGAGCGCTTTCGCTCGGCACGCAACGCAGGCAACGTCGCCGCGCGCCTTGCCGCCGTGCGCAGCGCCGCCGCGGGCAACGAAAATTTGATGCCGCATTTCGTCGAGGCGGTCGACGCCGGGGCGACGCTCGGCGAGATCTGCGACGCGCTCCGTGCAGTCTTCGGCACCTATCACGCGCGGGAGAGCCTCGGTTGAAGATCGATCACATCGCGATCGTCGTTGCCGATTTAGAGGCGACGCTCGCCATCTACACCAAGAGCCTCGGCTTCGAGCAGATCTACCGGGAGACGATCGCCGACCAGGGCATCGAGGCGGTCGGCCTGCAGGCCGGGGAATCGACCATCGAGCTGCTGCGGCCGCTCGACGAGGAGTCACCGATCGCCCGCTTCCGCGGGAGTGCGGCAAGCAAGCTCCATCACACAGCCTATCGCGTCGAGGATCTCCGCGCCGAGATCGCCGCCCTGCGCGCCCGGGGCGTCCGCATGATCGACGAGCAACCACGGAAAGGCGCGCACGGGAACCTCATCGCCTTCATCCATCCGGCCTCGACGGCGGGGGTTCTGGTCGAGCTCTGCCAGAAGGAGCGCTCCGCTTAGGCTCCTGCGCTTCTCAACTTCTTCTTACGCTCTCCCCATCTCGGCGATACCATCCTTCCAGCAACGCCGCCCCAAGGAGAGCACATGTTCAACGTCACCCGGATTCTCTGCGACCTCGAACAGCCGATGGACGGCCACCGCTACGGCCGCGGCCACGATGCCGAAAAGAGCGCCCGCGGGCGGCGCCCGGTCGTCGTCTGGAACGTCACGCGAACCTGTAACCTGCGTTGCGTCCACTGCTACAGTGATTCCGAGGCCAAACACTACGAC
>JAJXXM010000114.1 GCA_021781095.1 bacterium | reverse complement strand
CTGCTCGAACAGGCGCGCGGCGAGCGCGACGCGATAGCGGAGGCTGCTCGCAGCGAAGGGCGCGAAGTGGGGCGGCAGGAGGGGATCGCCCGAGTCGACGCCGAGATCAACGAACTCCTAACGCTCTTGCATAGCCTCATCGAAGCGGTGCGAGAAGATCGAGATCGCTTCTTACGCGGCGCCGAGCCCGAACTCGTGCGCCTTGCATTGGGCGCCTCGGAGCGTATCGTCCATCACGAAATAGCGCAGGACGACCAGTTCGTTGTCGAGACGGTTCGCGCCGCGCTCACCCGTGCAGTCGGGCGCAACGATATTTCGATTCGCGTGAATCCCGAGGATATGGAGGTCATGCGCGCCTATCGCGAGCGTTTGCTCGCCGCGGGCGATTTCGAGCACCTTCGCCTTATCGAAGATCAACGCGTCGATCGCGGCGGAGCGATGTTGGAGAGCGACTCGGGAACGATCGACGCAAAGATCACGACGCAGCTGCGCGAGGTTCGCGGAGCGCTCGTTCCAGCCGACGATCTACCCGAGATAACGGCGACGGCGAGCTAGCGTATGGAAGCGCTCGCGTTTCGAGCCGACCGTTATCTCGACGCCCTTCACGACGTCGATTGCATGCGCCAGAACGGGCGCGTCTCGCAGGTGATCGGGGTGGTGATTGAAAGCAACGGCCCGGCGATGGCGGTCGGTGAGACGTGCTGGATTCGCTATCGCCGTAACGCCGAACCGGTGCTCGCCGAGGTCGTCGGTTTTCGCGACAATCGCGTACTCATTATGCCGCTCGGCGATCTCGCCGGCATCGGTGCCGGTAGCGACGTCGCCGCTTGCGGAAAGCCGCTGCAAATTCGTGTTGGCGAGGATCTCCTCGGGCGCGTACTCGACGGGCTTGGGAATCCGATCGATGACAAAGGCCCGATCGACTCGCTTCGACTTGCACCGGTAACGGCGAACCCGCCGGCCGCGATGCAGCGCCGTCGCATTTCGGAGGCGCTTCCACTCGGTATTCGCGCGATCGACGGCTTGCTCACCTGTGGGAAAGGGCAGCGCGTCGGCGTCTTTGCAGGCTCCGGTGTCGGGAAGTCGACGATCCTCGGAATGATCGCGCGCAATACTGCCGCCGACGTCAATGTTATCGCCTTAGTGGGAGAGCGCGGCAAAGAAGTGCGCGATTTCCTCGAGCGCGATCTCGGTGACGAGGGATTACGGCGCAGCGTCGTCATCGTCTCGACGAGCGATCAACCCGCGCTCGTGCGTATCAAAGCCGCATTCGTTGCGATGACCGTCGCCGAATATTTCCGGGATCTCGGGCTCGACGTCATGTTCATGATGGATTCGGTCACACGTTTTGCGATGGCGCAACGCGAAGTCGGGCTCGCGATCGGCGAGCCGACGACGACGCGTGGCTACACGCCTTCGGTTTTCGCGACTCTGCCGCGCTTGTTGGAACGGGCGGGGACGTCGAGCCGCGGCAGCATTACCGGACTCTTTTCGGTACTCGTCGACGGCGATGATATGAACGAACCCGTCAGCGATGCGGTTCGTTCGATCCTCGACGGTCATATCGTGCTCTCCCGCAAACTTGCTTCGGCGAATCACTACCCGGCGATCGATGTGCTCGAAAGTATCAGCCGGGTCATGCCCGATGTTGCCGACGAGAACCACCTCGCGGCATGTTCGGCGATCCGCGAGCTCATGGCGACCTATCGCGAAGCCGAGGATCTCATCAATATCGGGGCCTACGTTGCCGGGAGCAATCCGCGGATCGATCTCGCGCTTGCCAAGGTGGAATCGATTCGGCACTTTCTGAAGCAGGGCATGTACGAACACTCCGACTACGGCGCGACGCTCGCGTCATTGATGAGCGTGGTGTAGCGCGTGGCCGCATTCCGCTTTCGCCTCGAACCGGTTCTCGTGCAACGCAAGCGCGCGGTCGAGCGCGAGCAGGGGCTCGTCGCGCTCGCGCAGCGCGCGTACGATGCCGCACGCGCGGAGTTCCGGCGGCTCGATGGCGAGTTCGCGGAGCACTCGCGAATCCTCCGGGAGGAGCACGCGCGTCTCAAAACCGACGAACTCGTCTTGCTCTACGGTCATATCAGCTATCTCGATCGAGCGATGGATGCTGCGAAACGCGATCTCGACCAGCGGAAGATCGAACTCGATGCCGCCATGCGCGCTCTCCACGAAGCGATGAAGCGAAGGAAAGTCGTGGAAACCCTCAAAGAGCATGCGCGGGATGCGTTTCGCGCCGCCGAAATGCGTCGCGAGCAAAACGAGCTCGATGACGGCAACGCACGTCGCGACGATCGTCGTACGGCGATCGATGCAAAAATAGGAGGCCTTCGGTGATCGTCACACGCCAGCGTCGCAAACCCTTCCCCGTCGGTCGGATCATCCTGCCGCTGGTCGCCATTCTGGCCATCGTCGGAGCCTTCATCTGGGCGCCCTCGCGCGCAGCGATTACCTCGGGGCCGCTCTCGCCGGTTTGGCAGACGCTGGGACCGCGTTTCTCCGTCGTCACCGCTCCCTTTCATTTTGCCGCGCAGAACCAACTGATCGCGCGGCGCAATCACGAGATCGTCACGCTTCAGGCGCAACTCGCCAACGCACAGCGTTCGTTAGCTTCGGCACAGAAAAGCGCAGCGGCGTTGAAGTCGCGCGTCCAACAGCTCGATGTAAAGGTCGCGCAGAAGGCCGCAAAGGCTTCGACCCCTGTGGTGCAGCCGAGCGCCGCGCCGGGTGCCTTCGGCAGCACGAGTTCCACGACGGGATCGACCGCCGCCGGGTCGGCGACCGCCAAGGACCGGAGCATCGCCGCCGAATGGGCCGCAATGGATCCGAGTAACGCTGCAAAGGTGGTGCAGCGTTTGCCCGTTCCCTACGACGCAAAGATTTTCTCGCTGATGTCGGCGAGTGATGTCGGGGCGATCCTCGATGCGTTGCCGCCGGCGTTCGCCGCGCGTCTCACGCAAGAAAATCCAACCCTGAAACCATAACGCGTGCAGCCAAGCCATCCTCCACGCGTTCGGACGCGCACGATTGCGTCCGATACCCTCACGCCGATTCTCGCGTACCGCGCGCTCGCGCAGCCGGGTGCGAGTTGCCTGTTGGAGAGCGTCGATGCCGGTGGAACGCTCTCGCGATTTTCGTTCGTCGGCTTCGATTACCGGGCATCGAAGATGTTCGCGAGTACAACCTCGATGTACGACGAAATCCGAGCGTTCGTCGATGCGAATCGGCCTTCATCCGATGCGGCGCCCGGCGGCGGAGCGCTTCTCGCCTTCTCGTACGATGCCGCACGCGCGAACGCGCGATTGCAGCCGCGTTCTCCCGACGCTCCGGCGATGCCGGCGGCGATCGCCGCAATTCCCGGCACCTGGTTGATCTTCGACCACTACACGCACGGTTTGACGATTTGGTGCTGCGGCGATACCGATGAAGAGCTCGATGCGCGTATCGAAGGGTGCATTGCGCGCTTGCTTGCCGCGCGCGCCTCGCTGCCCGGCGCGTTTTGCGCGCGCGGAGCGATGCATGCGAGTATGGATCGGAGGCAATATTTGGGATTGGTCGATCGCGCGCAGCGAGCGATCGAAGACGGCGATGTCTACCAGCTCCAACTCGGGATTCGCTTTGACGCCGAGCTTGAGGGGGACCCGCTCGACTGTTACCGCGCACTGCGGCGACGCAATCCCTCGCCGTACATGTTCTTCGTCGATACCGCGTTCGGGGCGCTCTTCGGCGCTTCGCCGGAGTTTCTGGTGCGGCTCGATGGCCGTCGTGCGCGCATCCGGCCGCTTGCGGGGACGCGTGCGCGCGGGACAAGCCCCGAGAGCGATCTGCGAATCGCGGCGGAATTGCTCGCCGACGAGAAGGAGCGCGCCGAACACGTGATGCTCGTCGATCTCGGGCGCAACGATCTCGGATCGGTCTGTACGCTTGGGAGCGTTCGCGTCGAGGAGTTGCTGCAGATCGAACGCTACAGCCACGTCATGCATATCGTATCGGATTGCGTCGGCGAGTTGCGCGACGATTGCGATGCGCTCGATCTCTTCGCTGCGGGATTTCCCGCCGGGACGGTGACCGGAACGCCGAAGATTCGCGCGATGGAGCTCATCGATGCGTGGGAACCGGTGACGCGCGGCTTCTATGCCGGCAGCGTGGGGCGTTGGAGCTTCGAGGGGGATTTCGATTCGTGTATCACGTTGCGCAGTCTTCACGCCGTCGAGGGACGTATTTGGTGGCAGGCATCGGCGGGGATCGTCGCCGATAGCGTGCCCGCTTCGGAGTACGCCGAGATTCTGCAGAAGACGCGGATCGCGCGCGAGATCTTGAGCCTCGATGAGGAGCCGTCGGCACGATGAAGCTGCTCTTCGTCGATAACTACGACTCGTTTTCGTATAACGTGGTGCATCTACTCGCGTCGCAGGATGCAAGCGTGCGCTTCATGCATGCCGACGATCCGCACCTCACGGTTGCTACGCTCGCCGAGGTCGACGGCATGGCGATCGGTCCGGGGCCGGGGCGGCCGAGCGATACGCCGATGCTGGCGCGCCTCATCGCTGCAGCGCTCGAACGCGATCTCCCGACGTTAGGGATCTGCCTCGGGCAGCAGGCGATCGGCGAGACGCTCGGAGCGAGGGTGATCCATGCGCCGCGACCGATGCACGGCAAGAGCGATGCGATCTTTCACGAAGGGCGCGGGCTCTTCACCGACCTTCCGAACCCTTTTCAGGCGACCCGCTACCATTCACTGGCGCTCGAGGAGCGCTCGTTGCCGGAGTCGATCGAGATTCATGCGCGCAGCTCCGACGGGGTCGTTCAGGGGATCGCGGTAGCCGGCAAGCGCTGCTTCGGGCTCCAGTTTCACCCGGAATCGGTGCTCAGCGAGTGCGGTGAGCCGCTCGTCGCGAGCTTTCTACGCCTCGCTGCGACCTAGGACGTCGCCGTGGGGGGCCTTGACTCCTTTGGCGTCCTTTGATACGTTAATCGCCTATGCCCTTCGGCGCGTAAGCCACAGAGATAGCGCGAGCCCATCCGACCGGCCGGATCAGCTCGTGCTTTGATGTTGCGCAATATTCGCGGAGGACACGTGCCCTACCCCTGTCTGGACAAGGTAACAAAGAGAGAACGAATGGCGACGACGAAGGCAGCGAAATCCGCAACCACGACGAG
>JAJXXM010000426.1 GCA_021781095.1 bacterium | reverse complement strand
CCCATGTGGAAGCTCTCTTCGCGCAACATCGGTCCCATCGAAGCGGCGAGCGGCGCGAACGCCGAATGCGAGAGCATCGTCAACTGGAACTTACCGTCTCGATCCATAAAATTCGTATACGCGAAGAAATCGAGCCAATGCGTCACATCTTCGTTGAACGCATTCAACAGACGGTTCTTCTTACCGAACGCGCGTCGCTCGAGCATCTTCTGCGCTTCGATCCGTCCCTCGCTGCCGAACTGTTCGACCAAGAGATGGCACATTTGGTATCCGTGTCGCGTTTCTTCAACCATAATGCGCACGAGAGCTGCGAGGTCGTACTCCGTCGGTGCGTTATTCACCAGGAAACGCTGCTGCTCGTTCGAAGCAAACTCGGTGTCGCCCTGATAGACGATCATATTCAACGCTGCATCGCGCATACGCTGGTCGGGAATATCGGTGACCCGCTCCCAGCGGCGCTCACCCTTGAAATCCCCGAAATAAATCTCCGAGGTCGGCAACTCGCCGTATTTCGCCTCGAAGCGATATCCGGGCATGAAACGTTCGATCAGCTCACGGTCTAAACCGATATCGTTCTGCCAGGATTGCAACAGGTCGATCCAGTCGTCAAAAGTCGAGATTCGCGCAGCCATACACCCTCCGGCAAGGACTATTGTGACAAAAGAATCGCATACCGTGCAAGAAATGATATACGACAAAAGTCTTACCAGAGAGGTTTCGCGCCCGAATTCCTTTATCTTCAACATCTACGGCGATATCGTGACCCGTCGCCCTGGGGAGCAACGGGTCGCCCTCGCCGGGCTGGTGCGCTTGATGGATCCCTTCGGGGTCTCGGAGGCGGCGGTCCGCCAGTCGGTCTCGCGCCTCGCTCGCCAGGGGTGGCTCCGCGCCGAGCGGAGCGGGAACCGCGCCTACTACGCCGTGACCGATCGCGGCCGACGGCGGATCGAGGAGCTCAGCCCCCGCATCTACGGACCGCTCGTCGACTGGGACGGGCACTGGCGCATGCTCGTCTATTCGATCGACGAGAGCCGCCGCGACCGGCGCGACCGCTTGCGCAAGGAGCTCGCCGTTCTGGGGTGGGCCCCGCTGGCGACCGCGACCTGGATCTCCCCGAACGGCGATCTCGCGGCGGTCGCGGCGGCGGCGACGGAGGCCGAGGCCTCCGGCGATATCGCCATCTTTGAAAGTTCGCATCGCGGTCCCGGGAGCGATGCGGCCTTAGTTGCGCGCTGCTGGAACCTCCCGGCGATCGCGGCGGCCTACGAGCGCTTTACCGAACTCTATCGGCCGCGCCTCAACGCCGAACGGAGCGCGCGGGCCTTCGGCGAGCGCGATGCATTCGTCGAACGGCTCTGGCTCGTGCACGACTATCGCAAATTCACCTACGTCGATCCGGCGCTCCCGAGCGTTCTGTTGCCGGCGCACTGGCCGGGCAGCACCGCAGCGGCGGTTTTTCGCGAATACTACGCGTTGCTCTACGATCGCTCGAATCGCTTTTTCGATAGGAACGCGGGCCCGTGAGTTCGATTTTCGCTCGGTATCCCGCACTCGTCGTGGAGTTCGGCGCCGCCGCCGTGCTCGTTGCGGCGCTGCTCGCACGCGCGCTCTCGCGACGCTTCGGCATTCCGTCGATTATCACACTCCTGACCGTCGGCCTCGCACTCGGCCCCAGCGGGCTCAATTTTCTCCAGCTCGATCTCGCCGCTCCGGCGACGCGAGCGCTGCTCTCGCTCTGCGTGGTCATCGTGCTCTTCGAAGCGACGTTACGCATCGATATCGGCCGATTACCGAAACGCCCGCTCTTTTTGCTCGTTATTTTCGGCGCCGGGCTCACCCTGATCGTCATCCCGCATCTCGCGCGCGCCTTCGGCCTCTCGACCATCGTTGCGGCGATGCTGGCATCGGCGTGCATCGTCACCGGCCCGACGGTCACCGGGCCGCTGCTCGCACGCCTCCGCCTCCGCCCGGAATTGCGGCATCTTCTCGAATCCGAAGGCATCCTGCTCGACGCGATGGGCGTCATCGTCGCGGCGGCAACCTTTACGTCGTTCACCACGCGCGAACGCGGCCCGTTCCTCACCGCGCTCGCGACGATCGAACGGCTCGGCTCGGGCGCGATCGTCGGCCTCATCGTCGGCGCGATCGGCCTCTTTCTGCTGCGGCGCTACGCGCGTTCGTGGTCGAGCGACGTAACGAAGTTGTTGCTGCTCGCGTTGGCCTTTGGCGCTTATGCGCTCGGCGAATTCGTCGCACAAGAGAGCGGACTCACGGCGGTGATCGCGTGCGCGCTCGTCGTCGATTTTCGCGGTTTGCCGAGCGAACGATTGCTTCGCTCGTACAAAGAAGATCTCTCGATTCTCGCGCTCTCGACCGTTTTCGTATTGCTCGCGTCGCAGATTCGCATCGCCGCGGTCCTACCGCTCTTCGGCGTCGGCGCGGCGATCGCCGGAACGTTGGTGCTCCTGCGCATCGTCGTCGTCGCACTCGCAACGGCACGATCCGCGCTCAACCTCCGCGAGCGCATCTTCGCCTGCACGGTCTTTCCGCGCGGCATCGTTGCCGTCTCGCTCGCAACCTATTATGCGACGCAATTAACGGCGTGGGGCTTTCGGGGCGGCAATCGCTTCTCCGAAGTCCTTTTCGTCGTCATCGTCCTGACCGTCTCGATTTCGACGGTGCTCTCCATCGTGGCATCGCGCCTACTGCGTCTTCGGCAGCCGGTCGTCGTTCTCGCGGGTATCGACCCGACGAGCACCGAGCGCGCGCGCACCCTCGAAGAGGAGGGCTACGTCGTCGTGCTCGCCGACACCGACGAAGCGAGCGTCGCTTTTGCGCGCTCGCAGGATTGCGATGCGGCGTTTATCGAGTCGGAGGTGCGCATCGGCGAGCTCGTGCGCGAGCGTGGCGCTTCGGTGCTGCTCGACGACGGGAGCCCTCGATGGAGCCGCCTGGGCAAGGGCTTCCTGCCCGCCCATATCGCCCGCTCGCTACCGCTCGCCGAGCCCCGCGAGAGGAACGCGCAGCCCGGATAGCGCACTCTGCACGGCTATGCCACGACCGTTTATCATCGCCGGCGCGCTGCTCGCGCTCGCGCTCTCCGTTGTCGCCTGTAACTCCAATAATGGGCTGACCGCATATACCACGCCGACTGCGGCTCCGACGGTTTCGCCGACGGCGAATCCATCGATCACCTCGGCGTTCGTCAAGGTCACCGCCTCGGCGACTCCGGTTCCCAACGTCGCGGTCTCGCTCTGCACGAGCAACGGCTGTGCGGCTCCCGCCAACGTGCTCCAGCAGCAGACGACGAATGCCTCCGGCGAGGTCGAGTTCACGGCGATGACCCCCGGAACCGTCTACTGCTTCTTCACGCAGTCGAGCTCATCGGGGACGACGACGACCTACCAGCAGTGCACCTCGAACTGGCAGAGCACCTCGGCTGCAAATCCCTTAACGCTCGGAACGTAGGCCTGCAGCCGGCGCCGCTAGACGCCGAACGGATTCATCGCGCGCTCGCCGATTTGGACGAGCGCGCTCTTCGTTTCGCTGTAGAGCGCGAGCGTATCGGCGGAGAGTTCGCGACCGTATCCCGAGGATTTGTAGCCACCGAACGGCACGCCGGGGAAGACGCTGTACGGCGCATTGACCGCGACCGTACCGCTCCGTAGCGCGCGCACGATCCGATGCGCGCGCCCGATATCGCGCGTCCAGACGCTCGCCGCAAGTCCATATTCGGAGTCGTTCGCCATCGCAATCGCTTCGCGTTCGTCGCGAAAGCGCGAGAAAACGACGACCGGCCCGAAGATCTCTTCGCGCGCGATACGATGGCTCGGCTCGGCCTCGAAGGCCGTCGGTTGCCAAAACATTCCTTCGGCGAAAGGGCCGCCGATCTCCGCAGCCTTACCGCCGAAGAGCAACCGGGCACCCTCTGCGAGACCGAGCGCGCAATAGCGTTCGATTTTCTCGAATTGCTCGCGCATGGTAATCGCGCCGATCTGCGTCTGCGGATCCAGTGGGTCGCCTTGGCGCAACCCCGCGCTGCGCTTCGTAAACGCTTCGACGAAACGGTCGTAGACCGACTCGTGAATCAACACGCGCGAGCGCGCTTCGCAGGCCTGCCCGCTATTGTAATAGATCGCGTAGATCGATGCGGCGACCGCAGCGTCGATATCGGCATCGTCGAAGACCAGCGTCGGCGATTTGCCGCCGAGCTCCAACGTCACGCGTTTCAACGACTGCGCCGCAGCGGCCGCGACGCTCCGCCCCGTCTGCGTGCTTCCGGTGAACGCAATTTTATCGACGCCCGGATGTTCGACGAGCCACTGCCCCAACTCGCGCCCCGCCCCGGTAACGATGTTGAGGACGCCTTCGGGGAGCCCGCACTCCAGCGCGATTTCGCCGAGCGCGAGCGCCGTGAGCGGCGTCGCCGGCGCGGGCTTTAAGACGACGGTACATCCCGCGGCGAGCGCCGGGGCGACCTTCCAGCTTGCGAGCAAGAGCGGAAAATTCCACGGCACGATCGCCCCGACGACGCCGATGGGCTCGCGCAACGTGTAGGAGAAATAGCTCGGCAACGGCCCCGAGAGCGTTTGGCCGCCGAACGTGAGGGCCGCACCGGCGTAGAATTCGAAGCAATCGACGATGGCGCCGATCTCGCCCTTTGCCGTCGCCAATGCCTTGCCGTTATCGCGGATCTCCGAGTCCATAATCGAACTCGCCATCTCGCCGATCCGCGCGGCTATTTTGTTGAGAATTTTCGCGCGTCGCGAAGCCGGCATCCCCGACCATTTTCCGGCATCGAACGCCGCCCTCGCCGCCGCGACCGCCGCATCGCATTCGCTTTTCGAGGCGTCGCCGACGCGGGCGAGCTCTTCTCCCGTCGCCGGGTTATAGTCGATATAGCTCCTCTCGGCGTCGACCCACTTTCCACCGATCAATAATTTCGTCGCTTGCTGCGTCACGCTCATCGGGAGTTCATTCCTTCGAAGATCGTAGCGATCCCCTGTCCGACGCCGACACACATCGTCGCAGCGCCATATTTCGTGCCGCGTCGGCGCATCTCGTGCAGCAGCGTGGTCGCGATGCGCGCGCCGCTCGCTCCGAGCGGGTGACCGAGCGCGATCGCACCGCCGTTGACGTTGACGCGCGCCGGATCGAGCCCGAGCCGCTCGATACAGGCCAAAGACTGCGCGGCGAACGCCTCGTTGAGCTCGACGAGATCGATCTCGTCGAGGCGCAGCCCGGC
>JAJXXM010000074.1 GCA_021781095.1 bacterium | reverse complement strand
ACGGCTCAGGAGCACCTATCTCATCGACTCGACGTACCTCAAAATTCGTCGCGACGAGATCGAGCTTCCCGACGGGACCGTCCTACCGGATTACTATATTCGTGAAGCGCGCGGCTTTGCGATCGCGATCGTGCGCACGGCGACGGGGCGTTTCCTCGCCATCGAGCAATACCGTTACGCTTCCGACGACGTCGGCCTCGAATTCGTCGCCGGGTCGCTTGAAGACGCCGAAGAACCATTGCACTGCGCGCGCCGCGAATTACGCGAAGAGACCGGGTACGAAGCTCCCGACTGGCGATTGCTGGGGGCGTTTCGTCCAGATCCCGTGCGATCCACCTCGACCGCCTATCTCTTTTTTGCCGACGGCGCCTTTCGTGCCGGCGAGCCCGCGCTCGAACCGACCGAACAGATCGAAGCCGCGGAATTGACGCTCGAGGAATTGCTCGCGGCGGTTCGCGAACGGCGCATGCATGCGGGGCCCTCGCTCGCGGCATTCGCGATCGGCATGGCGCACGGCATCTTTTAGCGAGCGAGACGGAGCGCGCGCGCCGCGCGTGCGAGCGACGCGATACTACCGAACGGATAGCAATGCGTCTCCGTCGCGGCGATCACGTCGGTCGAGCCGACGCCCGCGCCGTAGGCGGCGATCGCCGCGCGACATTCGCGAGCGAGCACGTTCAGCCCGCGCGAATAGGGGTTCGCAGCCGGGAGAACGATCGCTTCGGGGGCGGCGAGAAACGCCGGTACGCTTCGTTCCCCTCCGAGCGCGATACTCGGATGCAAGTGCCCGATCACGTGGCGGACGCCCGAGAGCCGCGGGCGATCGCCGTGATGGAGCAGCATTCCGCCCCGCTCGATCTCCTCGACGCAGTCCCCAAGGAGCGCTGCCCCGCGCGTACGCCCCTCGTGATTGCCGGCGACGATCGTCAACGTGCAGCGTTCGCGAAGGGCGCGCATCATCGTCATCACCCGATCGCCCGCACCTTCGCTGATCTGCATGCCGTGCACCACATCTCCAAGCAAGATCAATTCGCGTGCGCCGTGCGCTTCGCAGGCGCGCTCCAGCGCGGCCTGGCTCTCTTCGAGGCTCCATAACGGTAACGCTCCGCCGATCGCCTCTTCGTATGCCAGGTGGAGATCGGCGACGACGAGCGATGCGGTCGTCTCCAGCCAGAGCAGCCCGCCGGGTAGCGCGTGCGCGCCGCCGCCGAGCGCAACCGAGAGCGCGCGCGGTGCGGCATTCATGGCGCGATCGCCCCAGCAAGATAGGCGAGGACACGATCGTGCAATGCTTCGACCAGTTCGCTGCGATCGGCGACGGCGACGCGATCGCCGAAGGAGGACGTGAGGATGCCGAAGCTCATCGGCGACGCCACCGGCGGATGAATGACGCGCGGCGGAGCGGCGAACGACGCACAGTACTCGCGCGCGCGCTCGGCGTCGAGTACGTCATCGCAGACGCTGCGAAACGTTTCGCGAACGAGCGGAAAGCGCTCGTCCTCGCGCACGAGGCGATCGAGAATACGCCCGCTGTTCCAGCGCAACGATGAGGCGCGCAACGCGCGTCCGTTCGCGCGCCGCAGCACGAGCAGCCCGGTGTTCGCAACGTAGCGGAAATGCGTGCGCAGGAGCGCCGACCCGAGTAGGCCCTCGCGGAGATCGCCTTCAAAATTCCGTTCTTCGAGAAGGCGCTCCCATTGGGCGTCGAGCAGCCGCGCGCGCGGCGGAAGTTGTACCATGAAACCGAGATCGTCGGTAAGAATACTCACCGCTCCGGTCACCAAACGCGTGACGCGCGTCGCCGCCACCCGCGCGAGCGCTTCGTTCGCGCGCCGACCGATACCGGTGAGCACGACCGCGCTCTGGAGGCCGTCGAGGATATAGATCTCCACGACGGGGCGGCGAGGATGCGGCAGCGCGCTCACCGCTCGTTGTTGTTCGAGATACGCGACCGTCGTTTCGGCGAGATGAGGGTCGAGCGCATACCGCCGTCCCAACCACGCCGCAGCCTCAGTACGTTCGCCGGCCTCCAACCGGCGCTCGACACCTTCGCGCAAACGGTCGATCTCATCGACGAGCGGCGCGGCGATGCCGCGGATATGCGAGTTCCATTGCGGCACGGTGGGACGGCCGCGGTGGCTCTTGGTCGTGATTCCGGTGCGATCGATCGATTCCACCCGCACGGTGCGCCCCTCGAGGACGAAGACGTCGCCCACGCGCAACCGGTCGACGAAATCTTCCTCGAGGCGCCCGAACGAACGCTCGCCGACGATGCGAACGGGAACGCTGCGTTCGTCGGGAATCGTCCCGACGTTTTCAAAGTACGCGGCGCTCGCATCGCGCCCCAAGCCCCACACCTCCTCACCGTCGAAGCCGAGGCGCCGAACGTGTGCGGGATCGTCGGCAACGCCTCCCCCGCCGAGATATGCGGCGCACGCGAGCAGATCGTCGCGTAGCACGGTGCGGAACGGCGCCGCTCGGCGCGCGATCTGCAGGACGCGATCGATCTCGATGCGCCGCTCCGGAACGACGAGCGAGAGCATCCACTGCGCGAGGACGTCGAGCGGCGCGCGCGGCAGAACGACGCGCTCGATCGCTCCATCGGCGATGCATCGGCGCGTCGCAGCAGCCTCGATAATATCGTCCCGATCCTGTGCGAACACGATGCCGCGCGCGCGGGAACCCGGGCTGTGCCCGGCGCGTCCGACGCGCTGCAGCGTCGCGACGACGCCGCGCGCGCCGCCGACGAGCAGCACTTGCTCGATCGCACCGATATCGACGCCGAGTTCGAGGGATGCGGAGCAGACCACCGCGCGTAATTCTCCCGCGCGTAAGCGGGCCTCCGTTCGGTGCCGCACGCTGCGCTCCAGCGCGCTATGGTGAACGCCGATCCGTGCATCCGAGGGACGCGGTGAGGCGTCGCCGTCGATCGCTTCGACGCCTGCCCCTTCGCCCTCGCTGCCGCCGTCGAGCGCGCGCAATTCGTAGGCGATGCGCTCGGTCTGGCTCCGTACGTTCGTAAAGACGAGCGTCGTGCGGGCGCGCTCGATTGCGGAATGCGCCGCGCGAGCGATCGTCGCTAGGGGAGCCATCGCCCCGGTAAACGGCGCTCGAATTTCGAGCGAGATCTCGCGCAACGCTCGGGTATCGACGATCGTGCACGCGCGCTCCGCGCCGACGAGATACTCGGCGACGATCTCGAGCGGTGCGACGGTCGCGGAGAGCCCGATCCGTTGTATCGGCGCGCGAACGAGCTCTTCCAACGACTCGAGCAGCAGGCTCAGGTGCGCCCCGCGCTTGTTCGCGGCGAGCGCGTGCACCTCGTCGACGACGACGTAGCGCACGTCGCGCAGCGTCGCCCGGTACCTCTCCATCGCGAGCATAATCGCCAACGATTCCGGCGTCGTCATCAAAATGTGCGGTGGGCGCGAAAGCATGAGGCGGCGTTCGGCGGTCGGGGTATCGCCGGTGCGCACGCCGGTCCGCACGAAGCGGCTGCGGATCCTCCCTCGACGCACGCGGTCGCGCTCGGAATCGGGGCGCTCGAGAAGACCCATATCGCGGAGCGGGCGGCGCACGTTATGCTCCACGTCGTAGCCTAACGCACGCAGTGGGGAGATGTAGAGCGCCGTCGTGCGCGCGAAAAGTTCGTCGCGATCGCGGCGTTCGGCGAGGTCGGAAAATATCGGCAAAAAGGCCGTCAACGTTTTCCCCGTGCCGGTCGGCGAACAGATTAAAACGTGACGGCCTTCGAGTATTGCCGGGATGCCTTCGCGCTGCGGCGCGGTCGCTTCACGCAGCGTACGCTCGCACCAAGCGGCGACCGCTCCGTGCAGGGATGCGAAGGGCTCTATGGTTGTGTCGGCGCCATCGAATCGTCGACGAGCTTATACGAAACTTCGGTCCGATCCGTAACGTTTTTCCCGAAACTTCCCTGTCGGCGCGTGACGACGCTCTCGACGATTGAGGTGGGAACGGTGCGCGCCGCATCGTAGGTAAAGTGCCCAACGGTATTTGACGTATAGGCGTCGAGGCCGCTCTGCGAATACGTGCGCGTCATATCGATGAAAAAGTTCGACCCTTTGTGCCCGTCGATCGTATATCCGGCGTTCATCGCATCATGCGCCCCGGTCACCTTGAAACCCCAATGCCCTTTGGCATCGATCTGCACCGGATTGACGAAATTTTGCCCGAGGTAGGCGAGCAACTCCATCTCTTCGAGATTGACTTTTTTCGTCCGGTCGCAGAGGACGGTGGTGTTGCTGTACACGATACAGGTTGCCGGAAGCGCCGTGCGCGTGTTCCGCGCCTTCTCGGCGACGCTCACGACCAAGCCGCCGTCGGGCTGCACGGCATTCACCGTGACGTCGATGGTGCCGCGGTCGGCGACGCGCGCGACAAAATCGCCGATCCCCGAGCCGCCGTTCCCCGTCGCGGGCCCGCCTTTGGCTTCGCCGGGATCGCCGATCCCCGAGGAGTGCATCGTCATATCGTTCGTATCGCCGTACGTAAAGCGAAAAACGAGCCGCCGAAGCGGCTTGTTTGCGGGAGTCGCACCGAGAAGTGCGAGGCCGAGCAGTGCGGCGAATGCCGCACCGAGCACCCTACGCAAGGGCATTCACGGATTGGCCGAGGCCGATCGAAGCGAAAAGAAGCGCGGCTTCGCTCTGGTCGAGGTTCTGCGTCGCTTTGAGCAGCGCGACATTGATGGCCGCGCCGACCGAGCCGGAGGCAGCACTTGAGAGAGCAGCGATATCCATAAAACCTCCCGAAACTTTACCTACCTAGTATCGGTAAATCGACGTGAACCTGCAAGCCCCTGCCGGGGAATTCGGTTCCTCAGCCAAGGAGACTCCTTTATGAACCCGACCCTCGCGCTCTACCTCCGCCTGACCATCGGCATCGCGGCCCTCTTTATTGCCGTGATCGTCGCGTTCGCTCTTTTAAAGGTGGCGATCGTCGCGGCGATCCTTGCCGGCGTCGTTCTCGCCGCCCTTATGATTTGGCGCACCCTGAGCCGCTCGGGGCGCCTGCCGACCCTGCGCTAAACGACCAAAGGCTCGCTCGCTTATCGAGCGAGCAGCGCGCGAAGCGCCCGTTCGAGCCCCGCGGGATCCTCGAGCATCGGCAGGTGGCCGACCCGTTCGAGGACCACGAGGTCGGCGTTGGGGAAACCCGCCGCGGAGGCTCGCGCTTCATCGAGCGAGATCCCGCGATCCTCGGCTCCCGCGAGGACCAGATCACCCTGGCCGTGCTGCTGTCGCATGCCGACCAGGCCGAGC
>JAJXXM010000202.1 GCA_021781095.1 bacterium | reverse complement strand
ACTACCGGCTCGACGGGCGGGGGCACCGCAGAGACGTCCCCGCTATAGCAAGGCAGAGATCTTCCGTCCCTTCGGCCGAAGGCTCTTCCATGAAGCCGATTGCGTTGACTCACAGGGGACTCCTTCGGCTTCGGACGAGCCAACAGGCCGTCGAGCGCGGCAGCCCGCCCTGACCTAGCTGCTATCCTCGCCCGCCAACCAAAGGCTATCACGTGAACCCGGCCTCCCAGTGCGCCGCTTGCAGCTCTCCTTGCCGCGGAACCCCGATTCAATCTCCTGTTTTCGATCGCGCAGAGCTGCAACGTCAATCAGGTCGCTAAACCAAGACCACTTCGCCTCGTCGCACGGTAGACGCCGCAAGGTTTCCTATCGTTCTTCGGCTTCGACCCCTTCGGCCATAACGCACACCCCAAAGATATGGTCGGCTGAAACGACGGCGTCGTTTCCAGCCCCCGAGCGTTTTGACTTTCGTCGACGAACGCCTTAAATTGCAGACCGTTGACAAAATTAGAAGGATCGGATCGATGCAATCCAGATCCAAGTTCACCCTCATGCACGCTCAATTTTATGAAAACATTCTTGCAACGTTGGATTTTTTGTCGATCCCCCGATTCTTCAAATGCGGGTAGCTCGACAGAGTAAAGCCGATTACGAACGCGCAAAGCGCAGTAACGAGCCTATATCGTGATTGTCGGCGGCCTGTAGCGCTGCGACGTATCGTGCCCGAGTCTCTCCAGCATCGACCAGGCTCAGCCGCCCCCATGTGAACGGCGGCTGCCCAAGCTGACGAGCGAGAAAATCGCCAACAAGACGCGAAAAACGCCCGTTCCCATTCGGAAAAGGATGAATGTAAACGAGGCGGTGGCTGAAGCGCACCGCGATTTCGTCAGGTCGATAGGTGGCGTTCTCGACCCAATAACGCGCATCGTCGATGGATTGCTGAACCTCCGTGACGATTCGATAGGCTTCGACGCCGATATTGCGGGGGGTCGTGCGATATTGCCCCGCCCAACTCCACACGTCGCCGAACATCCGTCGGTGCAGCTCGCTTAGAAACGCCCGGTCGAGAATATCGCGTCTGCGGGATTCGGCCCAGCGCTGAGCGGCATCGATATTCACCTGCTCGGCTTCATTCAACTCGTGCCGCAACGTGATATAGGACGGGAGGAGCGCGCCGCGTTCCTCGACGGTAAGTGGTGTGTTGACGTCATCGTCACCATCGAACAGTGGATCGGGCACGGCGATCCTATTCATCCTCCCACAGGCCACGTAGAGAGCCGGAAAGGACGACGTCGATCGTGCGCTGTTGTTCGGCGGCAAGGTCTGATTTGAGGAGCGCCTGATTTTCAAGGCGCATCGTGTGATCGAGCCGCTCGATCTGCGCCCGCGCCTTTTCCGTCGCGCGATCGCGCAGCATATCGTCGAGGGGCTCGATCGGCACGAAGGCATAGACGAAGGTACAGTTCATCGCCGTGGCAGCCTGCCGCATCGTCTTTAGTGTGGTCGAACCGGTGATTTCCGCTCCTTCGATGACCGGGATACGAGAGAGCCCGACGCCCATTCGGGCCGCAAGTTGGCGGGCGGTCATGCCGAGCGACTCCCGAATGGCCCTGATCCAGCCTTTGGGGGGAGCCACGAGCTTCATCGCCCGAAGCGGGGCCAGGCGCCGTTCCAATTGCTTACGGGCAAGGGCAGCTTGTCTTGCGTTCATATATATGTGTTCTTTCGTTCAATATAATACCATGTTTATATGAACAAAACAATTTGCTAAAGACCTATACATATGAGCATTTATTCGTGCAAGGCCTCAGGCCGTCTCGGCCGCCCGCTCTACCGCGAGGCGAGGGCGAAAAAGTTGGCGACGAGTGCCTCGCCGCACTCGCTCAGCACCGATTCCGGGTGGAACTGGACTCCGAAGCAGCGCTTCCCGCTCACGGCGATCCCCTGGACCACCCCGTCGGCGCTCCGAGCGTGGACCTCGATTCCCGCGGGCAGCGAGGTCGGCTCAAGCGCGAGCGAGTGATAGCGGGTCGCCCGAAATGGATTCGGCAGCCCGGCGAAGAGGCCGCGTCCGAGGTGTTCGATCGCGTCGGTCTTCCCGTGCATCGGCCGCGGCGCATGAACGACGCGCGCCCCGAGGCTCTCGCCGATCGCTTGCTGCCCGAGGCAGACCCCCAGCGTCGGGAGGTCGCGCTCGATCGCGGCGGCGATCAGCCGCCCCAGCATCGGCGTATCCTGCGGCTCCCCCGGCCCCGGCCCGACCGTCATCGCGTCGACTTCGTCGAGCGTCTCGATTCCGAGCGCGGGATCATCGGCGTGCACGAACCGCACCGTAGCGCACTGCGAAGCGAGCAGGTGCACGACGTTATACGAAAAGGAATCGTAGTTATCGACGAACAGCACTCTCATTTCGTCGCCGCCTCATCCTCGAGTCCCAGCATCGCGCGCGCGATTCGCGTCTTTTGGAGAATCTCGGCATACTCCGAGGCCGGAACGCTATCGGCGACGATGCCGGCGGAGGCCTGCCACCAGATACGTCCCTCCGACGCGTGCAGACTGCGCAGGGTGATGCACGAATCGAAATCCCCTTCGAAGCTCCAGCGTCCTACGCTTCCCGCATAGAAGCCGCGCGTGACCGGCTCCCACGCATCGATGAGCTCCATCGCCCGAATTTTCGGCGTCCCCGTTACCGTTCCGGCGGGAAAACCGGCAGCGAAGAGATCGAGCGCATCGCAATCGTCGCGCATTTCGCCGACGCAATCGGAGACGATGTGCATGACGTGGCTGTACCGCTCGATCTGCAGCAATTCCTCGACGCGCACGCTGCCGAGTTTGCAGACCGATCCGAGATCGTTACGCCCGAGATCGACGAGCATGACGTGTTCGGCGCGCTCTTTTTCGTCGGCGAGCAATTCCGCAGCGATACGGGCGTCGCTCTCGGGGTTCTCGCCGCGCGCGCGTGTACCGGCGAGCGGGCGAATGCGCGCGCGCCGTCCGTCGAGACGAACCAGAAACTCCGGCGATGCGCCGAAGAGTGCGCCGAACTCCGTATCGACGAAGAACATATACGGCGATGGGTTGCGGCGGCGCAACGCGCGATAGCAATCGAGGGGATCGCCTTCCAGCGCCGCATCGAAGCGAATACCGAGTTGGAGCTGGTAGACGTCGCCGTCCTCGATCGCCCGCTGCGCGAGGTCGACCAGGCCGAGATATTCGTCGCGATCCATACTCGCGCGGATCGGACCGCGCGCTCGGAATGCGCCCGGCAGCGAAGCGCGCGCTTCGAGCAATCGCGCGACGTATTCGTCGATCCGGGCATCGAGATCGCCTCCGGCATCGTCGCAACACCAAAGCGTGAGACTATGCGTGTAGTGGTCGAAAATCAGCCAGGTTCCGGGAACCGAAACGACCGCCGCAGGCATCTGCGGAGCATCCGCCGCTCGCGCGGGGAGCCGCGCCTGCGCGCGCGCGGCGTCGTACGCGAAGGCGAGCAGTACGCCCCCGCCCGGCGGCGCATCGGCGGGCGGACGATAGGCGTCCACGAAGGCGCGAATCTCGTCGTACATGGTCGCAACGCTCTCGAAGCGCTGCGTCGCACGGTAATCGAAGCCGACGAACGAATAGCGCGAGAGCGTGCCGCCCGCATCGACGCTCTCCAATAGGCAGCTTGCGCCTCGTTGTGCGAGCGCGCGATAGGCAAGGATCGGCGTCAGCGTATCGGAAGCGATCGTGCGCGTCCGAACGGTTTGAGTGAGAGTCGAGCGCACGCGTTATGGCTTGAGGGTCGGGTTTTCTTGCGTGATGCGCGCGGCGAATGCCGGCGGCAATGCATCGAGGATCGCGCCGACATCGCTCGCCGACATCAGCGAGAAAATCTTCGCGTCGTAGGGGACGGGGAGCCGTTGCACCACCTTCGCGGCGTTCGTCGGATCCATCGCCGCCCAATCGGCGGCAACGCGTCGGTCGTCGGGGGTCGCCGAAGCGGCGAGGTCGGAGCCCGACGCGGCGCTCGAAGCACCGAACGCTCCCGGGGAGGCGGCGGGCTTCACGAGTGCCGGCGGTGCCTTCGAACGCGCCTGCGCGACTTGCGCATCGAGTTGTTGGACGCGCGCTTTCAAAGCCGTCGTGGCGCTCTCGGTCGCCGCCAGCTTCCGCTGGGCATCGGCGAGCTGCGCCTGGAGCGTTACGATCTCGTGATTGCGCCGGGCGATCAGTTGGTTCTGCGCCGCAAAATGGAACGGGGCGGCGACGACGGCGAAGCGCGCTCCGAGGTTCTGCCAGATCGGCGCGAGCGGACCCGCGGTAATCGCAGCCCGCGAAGGCGGCCACAGAAAGGCTCCGACGATCGCGAGGATAGCGACGATCGGCAGGATGAGCCGACCGATCGGAAAGGGCTTGCGACGTTGGCGTGTGACGATCACCGGTGGCCTCCTCTCTCGGCTTCGAGCGCGCTCCGGCGCTCGTCGCGACGCGCGTTACCGTCGTCGAGCTCGTTTTGCTCGCGTCGCATCTCCCCGAGGCGAAATGCGCCGAGCGCATGATCTTTGAGGGTCTCCACGACTTTCCTTCGCTTCATCGCTTCGTGGAGGGCGTACATCGCGGCATCGAGTTCGCTTTTGCGGAGATCGAGATCGCGTTTGGCGGCATCCATCGCCCGATCGAGATAGCTGATATGCCCGTAGATCAGCACCAATTCATCGGTCGTCAGGCGCGCGTGCTCGTAGCGAAGGATGCGCGAGTGCTCGGCAAACTCGGCATCGAGCCGACGGAATTCTGCGAGCGCCGCATCGTGCGCGCGCTGCGCGATCGCGACGAGGCCTTGCTCGCGCTCGACGACGCGCTTGCGTTGCACCAGTACGGGATCGAGGCGAAAGCGAAAGGTTGCCACGCGCTACACCACGCTCATTAAGGAAGCGAGGGTCGCACCATAATCGGAATGTTCGTACATCCCCTGCCGCAGAAAATGCCGGATCGCCTCCATTTTGGAGAGCGCCAAATCGATGCGCGGATTGCTTCCGGCCACGTAGGCGCCGATATTGATCAAGTCCTCGGCTTCGCGGTAGGTCGCCATCAATTCGCGAATCGCCGAACAGGCCGCGAGGTGATTCTCGTCGGCAACGTCGGGCATGACGCGACTGATGCTCTCGAGCACGTCGATTGCCGGGTAGTGATTCGCCGAAGCCAACTTGCGCGATAGGACGATGTGTCCGTCGAGAATCGACCGCACCGCATCGCTGACGGGCTCGTTCATATCGTCGCCGTCGACGAGCACGGAAAAGAGCCCGGT
>JAJXXM010000384.1 GCA_021781095.1 bacterium | reverse complement strand
ATGCCGAGTAGGTGGTTTTCCATGCCGAGTAGGGCGCCGTAGCGCCCGTATCGAGGCACGCGTCGAATGCCCCTCGATACGCCCTCTTCGAGGGCTACTCGGGGTGGACACAAGTTGCGCCCCTCGATACGGCCCTGAGGGGCCTACTCGGGGTGACAGAGGCGCAGCTACTCGGGGTGACAGAGGCGCGGCTGCTCGGGGTGACAGAGGCGCTACAAGTCGAATCGGAGCGAGTGCGGGCGCTCGGGAATATCGGTAAACGCCATCGGGCGATCCCACCAGTCGTGCTTGCGCGCTGCGGCTTCGGAGGCGCTCGGCGCTCCCGGTAGCCGTTCGCGCAGGGCGATGCGATAGGCCTCGAGATAGCGGTCGACCATGCGTTCGACGCTAAAGCGTTCCTCGACATGTTTGCGGCAGAGCGCGCGGTCGAGATTTTGCAAGTGCGGAACGGCGGTGGCCGCGGCATCGAGATCGTCGCAGAGTATCCCCGTCACACCGTCGCGCACGATCTCGGGTATCGATCCCATGCGCGCGCCGAGGACCGGGGTACCGCAGGCCATCGCTTCGACCAACGTGAGCCCGAAACGCTCCGGGCGCGTCGTCATGTGCACCAAGGCCAACGCACCTCCGAGCACCTCGTCGCGCCGCGCGCCGCGCACTTCACCGAGAAACTCCACCGCGTCGCCGTCGATATGCGGTGATACGAGTTCGTCGAAGTATCGCTCGTCGTGCGGTATGCCGGCGAGTTTAATGCGAATGCCCGCGCGCTTCGCGATCTCGATTGCGAGGTGCGTTCCTTTTTCCGGGTGGAAGCGCCCGATAAAAAGCAAATAATCGCCGGGCGAATCGCGGAAGGTGAACTGCGCGGCATCGATGCCGTTGTAGGTCGTGCCGAGATAGCGCAGCCCCGGGTCGCGGTCGGCATCGCTGATCGACGTAAAAAAACTACGATGCGCGCATGCATAATACGCGGCGAGGATTTGCGGCTGCGAAAATCCGTGAATCGTCGTCAGCATCGGCGGGCTCGGGCGCGCCAACGCATAGGTCATCGGCTTCCAGTCGAAATTGTTATGGATCAGATCGAATCGCTCCGCCTCTTCGAAGAGCGTCCCGATATGAATGCCCTCGAAGACGTTGCCATCGAGCGCGCGGTCTTCGTTGAGCGCGATGGGAACGACGCTCCGCAGCGTACCTTCGAAATGCGAATCTCCCGCCGCATAGAGCGTGACGTCGAGGCCGCGGGCGCGCATGCCCTCGGCGATGTTAAACGATATTTGCTCCCACGGGCCGTAGCCCGGCGGCGGCACCGGCCACGAAATCGGGGCGAGCACCGCGAGGCGCAGCCCGCGCAGATCCTCGGCGCTATCGGGCACGGTCGAAGAGCAACGCCCCGTCCTTCATCACGGCGAGCGGTTGGTAGAGCGTCGAAAGATCGTTGGCGATATCGCTCTCCAGAAACAGCAAGTCCGCAGGTTCGCCGGGAGCCAACGTTCCGGACGTGAGCCCGACGAGTTCGCTCGCGACGGCGGTCGCGGCGTGAAGGGCTTCCTGAGGACTCATGCCCAGCAAGCGATGCATCAATTCGATTTCGTAGGCGTACCGCTCGTGAAAATTGTAGGGCGTTCCCGCATCGGAACCTCCGGCGATTTTCACCCCGGCACGATAGGCGCGCGCGATATTGCGTTGCATCTCCTCGGCGACCGTCCGCGCTTTCTGCAACGCCCACTCGGGCTGCTTGCCGTCGTCGGCATGTTCGAGAATACAGGTCGGCGCGGTGAGCGTCGGCACGAGATACGCGCCGTTGGCTTTGAAGAGCTCGATCGCCTCGTCGTCGAGCATGTGCCCGTGTTCGATCGAATCGATTCCGGCGCGTAGCGCGTTCTTGATGCCGAGGGTGCCGATGGCATGCGCGGCGCAGCGCATTCCGTGGCGGTGCGCTTCATCGACTCCCGCCGCGAGCTCCTCGGCGGTCAACTGCGCGTTCCCGGGAACGGCACCGCGCGTCAGGACGCCGCCGGTTGCGATAAATTTTATGCACGTCGCTCCCGCAAGCAATTGTTCGCGCACCGCTTTGCGCGCTTCCCAGGGCGAATCGACCTGGCGCCCGAGAAACCACCCGTGTCCGCCGGTCATGCAAATGACGGCCCCTGCCGACGCAATGCGCGGTCCCTCGATTCGCCCTTCTGCAATCGCCGCGGCGACGCTCATTGCCGTTCCGCCCGAGCAACCGAGGTCGCGAATGCTGGTGACGCCGGCATAGAGGGATTTACGCGCGTTTGCTACGGCGGAGATCACGCGTTCGTTCGGCGTACTGCGCGACCAGGCGTCCTGGGAGGCCGCTTCGCCGCTCCCTTCGAGGTGGACGTGCGCGTTGGTGAGGCCGGGCGTCATACAGGGAACGCGGCGGAGATGCTCGCCGCCTTCCGCTCCCTCCTCGACCGAGAGCACGCGCCCGTCGGCGATCGTGACGTCGACGTTTCGGCGCGCTTTCGCAAGCGTGCCGTCGTAAAACGTGCCGACGCGGAACGTAACGCCCGCGTGCGAACGGTTAGCCGGCGCTGAGGGCATCGCGAGCCTCCATGGCGGTGTACGCCTTGCTGGTGAGTGCGTGTCCGAGTTCGCGCGCGATGAAGCGGGATGCCGCGCGCACGCGGTCGAGATCGACGCCGGTCTCGATGCCCATCGCATGCAATAAATAGAGCAGATCTTCGGTGCCGAGATTTCCGGTCGCCCCTGGTGCGTAGGGGCAACCGCCGAGCCCACCGCTGCTGGAATCGAAGATCGAGATGCCGCAGCCGAGTGCGGCATATACGTTCGCTAACGCCGTGCCGCGGGTATCGTGGAAATGCATGGCGAGACGCTCCAACGGAATTCGGCGCGCGAGCATCGGAACGAGTTCCTCGACCTGGCTGGGAACGCCGACGCCGATGGTGTCGCCGATGGAGATTTCATCGCAGCCGAGGTCGGCGAGCGCGACGGCAACGTCGACGACGTTCTTCGGCGGTACCTCGTCGCCGAACGGCGATCCGAACGCCGTCGAGACGTATCCGCGAACCCGCAGCCCGTCCGCCTTTGCGTGCCGTACCACTTCGCGAAACGTCTCGATAGACTCGGCGATACTCATGCGAATGTTGCGTTCGGTAAAGCGCTCCGATGCGGCGGTAAAGACGGCGATCTCGCGCACGTCGACGGCGCGCGCGCGCTCGTAGCCGCGCATGTTGGGAACGAGCACCGGGTAGCGGACGCCGGGGCGCTTGCGAATGGCGGCGTAGACCTCCGCGCCGTCGGCGAGCTGCGGTATCGCTTTCGGACTCACGAACGAGGTCGCTTCGACGATTGGGAGCCCGCTCTCCGAGAGCATGTCGATGAACGCGATTTTGGTTTCCGTCGGGACGAGCTCGTGCTCGTTCTGCAAGCCGTCGCGCGGGCCCATCTCGGCGACGGTGACGCGTTTGGGGCGCTGCATTTACGCCTCGATCTCCACGAGCGTCGCACCTCCGGCAACGGTGCTGCCTTCACGTGCGTGGACGGCGGCGACGATTCCGGCGCCCGGCGCTTCGATGCGATGTTCCATCTTCATCGCCTCCAACACCACGAGCAAGGTTCGCGCCTCGACGCGGTCGCCGGGAGCGATGGCGACGCGGAGAATTTTCCCGGGCATCGGTGCGCGTATCGCTCCCGACCGTTCGCTGCCGATTCCCCCGGCGCTCTCCACCTCCGGCGGCGGCGCGAGCCCGACGTCGTATTCGATACCATCCCACAGGATGGCGTAGCCGCGCTCGGTTCGGCGCACGCGCCCGCGCGCTTCCAGGTCGCCGACTGCGGCATGCATCGTCGCGCCGTTGCCGATAATGCGCAGCGGGCCGGAGAGATCGCCGTGCACCAGCGTTCCCTCGGCGCTGCGATCGATGCGTAGAGCCGCACGGGCGTCGGCGTGCGCGAGAGCGACCGGAATCGCCATTCCCGCGATCCGCCAGGGGAGGGCCTCGTCACGCTGCAGGGCCGCCAATGCGAGCACCTGCACTTCGCGCGGAAACGCGGTGCGCGCGAAGCGCGATTCGTCGAGCCGCTGCGCGAGGAAACTCGTGGTCGTCTCGCCGCGCGCGAACGCCTCGTCCTGCGCGATCCAGCGCAGCAGCGGCAGATTGGTACGAACGCCGCCGATGTGCGTGCGATCGAGGGCGTGTTGCAAGCGGCGCACCGCTTCGTCGCGCGTCGGCGCGGCGACGATGAGTTTTGCCAGCAGCGAATCGTAATGGAGCGTGACCTCGCTCCCGAGTGCGACGCCGCTATCGACGCGCGCCTCCCACGGGTGCGGAACCTCCCAGCGATCGATGGTGCCGGTCGAGGGGAGCATTTGCATCGACGGATCTTCGGCGCAGATGCGTACTTCGATCGCGGCACCGCGCGGCTGAATCTGCTCCTGCGAGAACGGCAACCGTTCGCCCGAAGCGACCCGAAGTTGCCACTCGACGAGATCGAGCCCGTAGACGAACTCCGTAATCGGGTGCTCCACCTGCAAACGCGCGTTCATTTCGAGAAAGTAGAACGACTCGTCGGAATCGAGCATGAACTCCGCGGTTCCCGCGTTGCTGTAGCCGACGCTGCGCGCCGCACGGAGCGCCGCTTCGCCCATACGCGCGCGCAATTCCGGCGAGACCACCGTGCTGGGTGCCTCTTCGACGACTTTCTGGTGGCGGCGTTGAATCGAACATTCGCGCTCGCCGAAGTGCACGATCGTACCGTAGGAATCGCCGAGAATCTGAAATTCGATGTGGCGAGGCGAACGCAGGTAGCGTTCGAGTAAGACGCTCTCGTCGCCGAACGCGGCGAGCGCCTCACGTTTTGCGGCGTCGAGCGCTTCGTCGAAATGCGCGAGCGAATCGACGACGCGCATCCCGCGCCCGCCGCCCCCCGCGCTCGCTTTTATGAGCAGCGGGAAGCCGATCTCTTCGGCTTTCGCACGCAGCGTCGCGAGATCTTGTGCGGCGCCGTCGTAGCCGGGAATCACCGGAACGTCGGCGGCACGCGCTTTCTGCTTTGCCTCGATCTTACTCCCCATCGCCGCCATCGCCTCGGGGCTGGGCCCGACGAAGATCAGGCCCGCATCGAGCACGTCGCGCGCGAAATCCGCGCGCTCGGAGAGAAAGCCGTAGCCGGGATGGATGGCGTCGGCACCCATCGCGCGCGCGGCCTCGATCACCGCGCCGATATTGAGATAGGAATCGCGGGCGAGCGCCGGGCCGATGCACCGCGCTTCATCCATCGCACGCACGTGGCAGGCGCGT
>JAJXXM010000347.1 GCA_021781095.1 bacterium | reverse complement strand
AGCAGCGCCGAATATTTATCGCACCATCCCGCATACCACACGACACGATCGATCGCCGCGTCGACCTCGTCGCGAGCGCTTCGCGCGTCGCCTTCGGTGCTCGCCGCGAGTGCATCGATATATTCCGAGCGGCGCGCTTCGAGCATCTCGCCAAGTCGATAGATCGTGAGTCCGCGAAGCTGCGGATCCATCGCCCACCAGCGGATCTGCGCCGAGCGCGCTGCGGTGACGGCGTTGCGAAGATCTTTGCGCGATGCCTGTGCGATATTCGCTTGGAACTCCTTACCGTTCCAAAGCGGCGTGCTCCGCCCCGATTCCGAGCGCACGAAGGCGCCGTTGATAAAGAGTTTGTACATCTTGCGAATGCCGATGCGTTCCTCGCGCGTCGCGCTCGTTCCGTCGCCCATGCCGGTGCGCTTTCGACGTGCAGGAAGGGCAATGCTGCAGCGAGCATGAGGGGAGGCCGTGGAACTCTTGCTGATCAGGCATGGACTCACCGCCTGGAACAGCTCCGGGCGCTTTCAGGGTCGCAGCGATATTCCGCTCTCCCCCGATGGAATGGCCCAGGCTCGCGCTCTCGCCGGCGCGCTCGCCGACGAACGGATCGATGCGGCATTCTCGAGCGATCTCCAACGGGCGGTAACGACCGCCGAGACGATCCTTCGCGGGCGCTCGCTCCTCCTTGAACGCGACGCTCGCCTCCGCGAATTTGATTTTGGTGCGTGGGAGGGGATGACGTGGGCCGAGATCACCGCTGCGTATCCGAACGCAGGCGAGGCGGGCTCGACCTCGGCGCGCGATTACCAGCCGCAGGGTGGCGAGACATTTGCCGATGTTCGGCGGCGCGTTCGATCGTGGTGGAGGCAGCAACGAGCGTTCGCCGGGCAGCGGATGCTCGTCGTCGCGCATGCCGGAACGCTCCATGCGTTCCTCGCCGAACTCCTCGGAGCGCGATTCGATGCGATGACGGTGCGTTTTTCCCATGCGTCGATCACGCGCGTGGAGTGGCTCGATGGTGCGGCGCGCGTGCTTACGCTCGACGATACCGCCCATCTTCGAGCCGCGTGAGCTCCTCGAGCAATCGCTCCGTCCCTTCGACCAAACGCACCCCCGGACGATTGAAGTAGGCGTTCCCGTCGAGCACGATCGTGTGCCCGTTGCGAACCGCACGGAGCTCGCACCACGCCGCGTTCGATCGAAGATCGGCGAGCGCCCGACGCGCCGTCGCCAGATCGAAGCCGCAGGGCGCGAGAACGATACAATCGGGGTCGCCCGCGGCGACCTCCTCCCACGTGACCGCACGAGCCGGTGCGTGCCGAAATTCGATCGTCGAGCGAACGCCGAGCATATCGAGGAGATCGGGGGTCCAATGACCGGGCGCGAACGGCGGGTCGCTCCATTCGAGAAAGAGCAGACGGGGCGGATCGGGTAATTCGCGCCGCGCCCGGCTGCGTAGCCGTTCCGCACTGCGGGCGAGATCCTCGACGACACGCTCGGCCTCGCTCGCGCGCCCGACGAGCGAGCCGAGCGTCCGAATCGTACCGAGAACGTCGTCGAAGGAGTTCGGTTCGAGCGCGACCACGCGAGGGTCGCCGCGGAGGCGCCGAACCGCTGAGGTCACGCGATCGTAGGAAACGGCGCAAACCTCGCAGAGTTCCTGCGTGACGATCAGGTCGGGCTCGAGTCGTTCTACGAGCGCGTCATCGAGATGATAGATACTCGAGCCTTCGTGGATCCCCCGGCGCACGTGACGATCGATTTCGGCGGCGTTCGCCGACGCGGGCAACGCCGAAGAGGTCAACGCCGGAAGTGCGCGCGCCTGCGGCGGAAAGTCGCATTCGTGCGTCACGCCGACGAGATCGCCGCCCGCTCCGATGGCGTAGAGAATCTCCGTCGCGCTCGGAAGCAGGCTGACGATCCGAATGTTACTGGCCCTGGGCGAGCGAGTACCCGCGCTCTCCGTCGAAGGTGAAGAGCCCCTCGGTTTTAATGACGTCGAATCCGGCGTCGTGCATCGCTGCGATAATCTCCGCAACGCGTTTGCCGTTAAAGGGTTTGCCTTCGAATCGAAGCGACCATTGATCGCTCAGGAACGTGTCCGGGTTTCCGTCGGGCCACACTTTGCTGCCGCGGTTCGCAATGACGACGAGCTTCACGCCGTCGATCGTGATGCGCTTCGCGCGCGCGGCGATCTCCTCGGGATCTCCGTCGCGTTGATCGATGAAAACATCGACCCCGACATGCTCTTTCTTGGGAGGCACGCCGCCCGGGCGGATCGAGAGATCCATCGCGGCTCCAACGGCGTATCGAGCGGGCGGCAGGACCTTCGGCTCGCGGCCGAGGCGCGCGATGACGGCGTCGGCAAATTCACGCGTGCCGACCTTTTCTTTCGAAACGCCCTCTTTGTAAATATCGTAGGTATGAATGCCGTCTTCGATCGTGGTGAGCCAGGCGTTGTGCACGCGTTCGGCGACATCGCCTTGGCCGATATGCACGAGCATGAGCAACGCTCCGTGCAACAGGCCGGAGGGATTCGCGAGATTTTGGCCCGCGCGTCGCGGGGCCGAGCCGTGGATGGCTTCAAACATCGAGCAGTGATCGCCGATATTCGCCGAGCCTGCGAGACCGACCGAGCCGGTAATTTGCGCGGCGACGTCGGAGAGAATATCGCCGTAGAGATTCGGCATGACGATGACGTCGAAGGCCTCGGGAGTATCGGCGAGCTTCGCCGCGCCGATATCGACGATCCAGTGTTCGTGCTCGATATCGGGGTACTCCAACGCGATTTCTTCGAAGGTCCGATGGAAGAGTCCATCGGTGATCTTCATGATGTTATCTTTGGTAAAGCAGGTGACTTTTTTCCGCTTATTCGCGCGTGCGTATTCGAACGCGTACCGAACGATCCGCTTACTCGCCGGGCGCGAGATGAGTTTCAAACATTGCGCGACCTGATTCGTCTGGCGATGTTCGATCCCGCCGTAGACGTCTTCTTCGTTCTCGCGCACGATCACGATGTTCATCTTCGGATGCTTGGTCGAGACGAAGGGATGCAGCGAGGCGCACGGGCGAACGTTGGCGTACATTCCCAACGTCTTGCGTACGGTCACATTGAGGCTTTTGAAACCGCCGCCCTGAGGCGTGGTGATCGGAGCTTTTAGGAATACCTGAGTTCGCCGCAGCGACTCCCACGACGACGGCTCGATACCGCTGTCGAGACCTCGACTGTAGACGGCCTCGCCGATCTCAATTTTTTCGATCGCGATGCGAGCGCCCGCTTCGGTGATGATCCGCAGCGTGGCATCCATGATCTCCGGGCCGATGCCGTCGCCGTCGGCAACGGTGATGGGGACGCGTTGTTCGTTTGCACTCATAGTGCGATGTAGTTAGACGTGCCGAGGGGACCGCCTCTATGCGACGGCAATTATCGAACGCATCGAAATGTGGCGTACACGTAAGGGTAATTGGGATAAAACCAGTTTCGAAAACTCGAGCGCAACAAACGGCGCGGCGTCACCGGGGAGGCTCCTTTCAGAACGTAATGTCGACCGTCGAAGAAGTCGACGGAATACGCAGGGTAGAAACGATGAGGTGTAAAGCCGGGGAACGGTGCGAACGGCGTGGTCGTCCATTCCCAACCGTTACCCACGAGCCCCTCGACTCCCCATGCGCTCGCTCCGGCGGGCGTAGCATCGACGGGCTCGGGGTCGAAGCGTCGAAAATCAAAGTTTCCGCGATGTTCTGAAGGATCGTCCTCGCCCCAAGGGTACGGTCGCGTCTCACCCCACGGCGTGCTGAAGGCCGCACGATGATATTCGGCCTCGGTCGGAAGCCGAGTGCCCCGCCATTGGGCGTAGCCCTGCGCTTGCTCGAGCGTCACGTAGACGGGCCAAGAATGGGGAAGCGGAATTCGCTCGAAACACGTGCGTACTATCCATCCCTCCGCCGCACGATCCCAAAAGATCGGGATCGGCCCCCCGGCGTTGACGAACTGAAGCCAGTCACCATTGGTGACGTTAAAACGATCGATCGCAAATGCGTCGACCGAGCATTCGAGTTGGCCGCGTTCGTTATCCCACGAAAAATGCTCGTCACCCATCGGTCGCCCAAGAACGGCGATTCCCCGGTCGATCGAAATCGGATCGCTCGGAGCGATACGGACGTCGCGATGGGGAAAGCGCGCGTGGCGTTTCATTTCTTCGGGGAGTCGATGGATGATGTATGTGAGCGTTTCGTGATGCATGTCTTCATGTTCGAGGATGGTGAGGATTGCATCGCGGTCAGCGGGGTCGCTTTTTTGAAGCGCGGCGAGAACGCGGCGGTCGCATTCGGCGATAAATCGTTCCACCGTGCCGCGGTCGGGCCACGCCCCGATCGAAAGACCGCGCGCCTTTACGCGATCTTCGGGATCGATACCGCGCCGAAACAAGTGCTCAAGGTTCTCGTCGAGCGCTTCTTCCCCGCGATGAAATCGATTAAGTGTTAGAAAGCTAAACGCCGGAAGGTGCCCATGATAAAAAATAAATGGATGTCGTAGCGGAATGGGCGCGTCATGATACGCTTGCGGATCGATCGATGAAAAGAGCGATGACGTGCGCTCTCGATTTGCTCGATACGCCACGTCGAAGTTTTCAAACATCATCGAGCGACGATCGTCGCACCCGCGGCGAGCAGCTCATCGATCGCGCTGGCGGGGAGCGGCGGCCGATAGAGATATCCTTGGGCGAACCGGCAGCCGTAATCCCGGAGAAATTGCGCCTGTCGTGCACGTTCGACCCCCTCCGCTACCGTCTCGAGGCCGAGGCTATCGGCCATGCCGACCAATGTTTTTACGATCGTTTCGTCCTCTCGCTCGTTGCCGATTCCGTCGACAAACGATCCGTCGATCTTCAGAACGTCGAAAGCAAATCGGCGTAGGTAAGCGAGCGACGAGTATCCCGTTCCGAAGTCGTCGATCGCGGTGCGGATGCCCGCCCCCTTGAGATCGCGCACGATGGCGATCGCCTGCTCGACGTCGGTCATGGCGACGCTCTCGGTAATCTCCAGTTCTAAAAGTTGAGGGTCGAGCCCCGAGATATCGAGCGCTCCGAGAATCTCCTGACGTAAATGTCGGTGATGTAATTGCCGGGCGGAGAGGTTCACGGCGATACGCAGCGGGCCGAAGCGTTTCACCCAGGCGGCGGCCTGCATGGCGGCGCTCTCGAGAACCCAACGTCCGAGAGGCACGATGAGCCCCGAGATCTCGGCGCTCGGAATAAAATGCCCCGGCTCGATGAGCCCGGAGCGCGGATGCT
>JAJXXM010000395.1 GCA_021781095.1 bacterium | reverse complement strand
TCGGGCGTTTTACAGGATCCTTCTTGCCGCACTTTTGGGCGTCGGCACGTTAACCGCATGTTCCGGGGCAAATCCAGCCATGGTACCAGCAACCGGGTCTCGACAAATCACAAGTAACTTTGCTACCGCTTCACAACAAGGTGGCGGTTATGCCAAAGAGGCGACGCGCCTTTCAACCTCAACGGAAGTAGCGCCAAACACTGACTCTGCGATTAGCTCGAATAGCTCGTCGGCAAAGAGATACAACACCCGCTCTAGATTCCAAAACCAGTTAGCGTCCGGACTGCCTCCTTGTGGCGCGGGTCAAACAGAGGCAGACGGATGCATTCCGGACTGTACATCGCAGGGTAAATGTTCAACGCCACCGCCTCCTCCACAAAATCCCGGGTGCATTTCCCCCATCACATGTCAGCCGACTGGAAATCCTGGTAGCGGAGGCGGTGGTGGCACGGGCGGCGGAGGCGGCGGAAGTGGTAGCGTCGCAACGGAAAACCCGACAAATAATGCTAACTGCGACGGTTCTCCAGGAGAGCTAGGCTCGACAAATTTATCATCAACTTCAAGCGGAACACAGAGCGGCACGGGCACTACCGTTGTAAACATCATCGGACTAAAATCCAGGCCCAATGATACCGAAGCCGAGGGCTGGATATATATCACCGCCGACGGATCATATTTTGTTCAATACAATCCAACACTTGGGGGATCCCAGTTCGCGAATTGGCTCGGTGGCGTCTTGGCCGGCCTTCCCTTCGTCGGGCCAGGCGTTCAGTCAACAATTGAAGGTATCGTAGAAGGTGCGGATCAGCCGACACAGATTACGACGGCGCAATACGGAGATATTGTCAAGAGCATGTACATAAAGAACCTAAAAGCAGGTGGTATTGGACCAACAGTTCATCATTGCTTCAGTAGCTCTCTTGCGGTAGGTTAGTAAGATGCTTGCTCTTACATTTTTTATTGCGGCGAGTACTCTCGCGATGCAGCCTATGTCTCTGCCGCACGGGCCGCACGTTGCAAAAGGTGGATTGCACTGCGAGGGATCGATAAGCGCACTCGGAACGTCGAATGTTGAAGGGAGCGGAAAGGCGAGCACGGTTGTGAATATCTGGAAACTCACAACGTCTTCGTCGACAAATGCCGGTTATCTCATCAAGGCGCACGACGGATCGTTTTGGTATGAAAGCCCCATCGGAATGTCGTACCAGCGCATATCGCAAAACGACTGGCCGTATATTATGACCAAGTCCGTTACGATCTCTGGCTGCTTCTCATCCGATCTAAAATTGTAACGCGGTACTCCCTAGAGGTTGTGCAACAGTGGCCACCTAGGGCGCATTGATGATCCTTCACGAGTCAGTTGACCGTCCCGGAGCCTCGCAATGATTTCTCTTCTCTTGAGTTCTCTACTAAATTTCCCGGGCGCCGTTTGCCCAGGGGGCGCCGCAAGCCTAGGCGCATTCGTTGGGGTCGAAAAGGAGCCCGCGCGGGTAATTCGCATCGAGAAAATCGTGCCCGCCGATCCGTCCTTCCAAGGTTACGCCATCGCGTTTGAACTTACGGGAAGCGACCGGAATCACTACCTGACGTTTCCTTCGTATCGGAAACTCGCTCCCGACATGGTCGACATCCTGTCGTCTATCCTTGGGAGACCCTTTAAGCAGATCGATGCACAGAGCGTTTTTATCGTGCAGAGATCGATTCGTGAACATCTGCACAGCCCAAAGGTTCGACTGGAACCTTGCGCAGCGCTATCGACGGCGCATAGCGGCCGGTAAGCCCAGGCGATCCAAAGCGAACTCACAAAAGGAGCACGGAAAATCCGTGCTCCTTCTTCTTGCAACCGCGTGAGTCGTTAGCGCTTGCCGTACTTCTCTTCCAGGTAGGCGATGATCTTATCGTCGTCGTCCGCGATCTTCACGTCGCCGTCGGTCATCGAGGGGATGCCGGTCGCGCCGAAGAGCTCTTTGACGATCGTCCGCTCGCTGTGGTCGTGCGGCACGTTGACGCATTTGTAATCGAGCAGCAGGTCGGTCAGCTTCGCGCGGACGCGGGCGCAGTACGGGCACCACTCGGCTTGGTAAAGGACGATATTCGTATCGATCATGGGTTCTTAGACACGGCTCCTTTAGGGGGCGTTGCGGGCGGTCACGAGCAGGCGCCCCGGTGCGTTCGAAGGGTGAAGTCCGCTAGAATAGGTACGGTAATGGGCATCGGCACGATTCGGCGCGACGATCCGCTCCTGCGTGTGGCGCTTCCCGCGTCGCTCGCGATCCATCTTGCGATCGCCGCGCTCATCCCTGCGCTCGCCGTCGTGCACGGCGACGGCCCCGCGATCGAAACGATTTCGTTCGTTCGGATCATCCGGCAAACGAGCGTCGTCGTACGCCCCGTCGCGCGCGAGCACGAGGCCGCGGCCCCCAAGCGCGCCGCGGTGCCGGACGTCGCGAAGATCACGCCCGCGCCCGCGAAGCGCGACGTCTACCGTGCCCCCGTTCAAGCCACACGCAGCCAAGCGCGCAGCGCGGCGCCCATGGTCGCCGCGGCTCGCCAAGGCGGCTCGGTCGAAGCCGCGGGCGCGAGCGCCATGCCGGCAGCGAGCCCACCCCCGCAGCAGGCTTCGCTTGCGAGTACGCAGTCGAAATCCGACGAGGGCGGGTACATGCCGCTCGGCGCGGATCAGCCCGACCCCGTCCTCGACCCAACCGTGCAGCAACGCCTCGCGCAGCTCGGCGTGCGCGTGACGCTCGTCATCACCGTCGACGAACGCGGCCACACGAAGGACGTCGTCTTTCAGCCGCCGCTCGACGACGCGATGGAAGCGCGCATCCGCTCGATGCTCGCGAGCGCCTCGTGGGACCCCGCCGTCTGCGGAGCGGGCATACCCTGCGAAGGGACGACGACGATCAAACTCTAGCGCGGCAGCACGTCGCGCACGTAGATTGCGCACGGTCCCGCCTCGCGCGTCGCGAAGCCGAGATCGGCGACCCCGACGCGCAGCGTTCGTTCCGTGAGACCGTCGGCGAAGAAGATCGCGCGCTCGCAGGTGCGCCGCAGCGCCGTGCGCGCGAAGCGCCATTCGCGGATCGACGAACGATCGTCGGCGAAGCGCGCGGCAACGAGCGCGAGCGGCGCGTCGTGCCAAGCGCCGAGCACTTCGAGCAAGCCGCGGCGTTCGAACGGGCGCGCCGGCGGCGCGGGAAGATACCGGTCGTGCACCTCGTGCGCGTGAAACGCGCCGCGCCATAACAGCGCCTCGCCGCCGCGATACGCCCAGCCGCACGCGAACTGCGTCGCAAGCGCATAGGCGTCGCCGGCGTCGATGCCGTGAACGCAGACGATCTGTGCGTCGCTTTCGGCGATGCGTTCGGCCGCGCGGCGCTTGATCTCACCGTGAACGGCGTCGCTCGCGATCGCGAGCGGTGCGAGTGCGGCTAGAGAATCGATTTTCCGAGGCCCGAACAAATCAGGCCGACGGCGAGTGCGGCGGTTTGGTTGCGCGTGTCGAGGATCGGATTGATCTCGACCATCTCCATCGAACGCAACTGCCCCGATTCGTAGGCGATCTCCATCGCGAGATGCGCTTCGCGATAACTCAGGCCGCCTTTGACCGGCGTGCCGGTGCCCGGCGCTTCGCTCGGGTCGATGCCGTCCATGTCGAACGACAGGTGAATCGAGCGTCCGCCCGCGCCCGCGATCGCGACGGCTTCTTCCATCACACGCGGCATGCCGAGCTTGTCGACGTCCGTCATCGAGAACGCGCGCACGCCCGATTCACGCAGCAGACGCTTCTCGACTTCGTCGACGTCGCGCAGGCCGATCTGCACGCTCGATTGCGGCAGCGCGTAGCCATTTTTGAGCGCGAACCAGAGCGGCATGCCGTGGACGTTGCCGGTCGGCGAGCTCTCGGGATTGTTGATGTCGGCGTGCGCGTCGATCCAAATCAAGCCGGGTGCCGTCGCGCGAGCACGGGTTAGGCCCGCGAGCGTTCCCATCGCAATCGAGTGATCGCCGCCCAGCACGATCGGCAGGCCGCCGTCGATGACGCTGCGCTCGACCAAGCCCGCGAGTTCATCGCAAATGCGCTGAATGACCGAGAGATATTTCGCCGATGGATCGTCGTTATCGAGCGATTCGCGAATCGGCACCTGGAGATTGCCGTGATCGACGATCTCGGGTATTCCGAGCGCGCGAAGCCGGTCGTGCAGTTTTGCGTACCGGACGGCCGACGGCCCCATGTCGACGCCGCGGCGGCTCGCGCCGAGGTCCATGGGAACGCCGATGATGTCGACGCGCGTCGCGCGGGGAGAAACGGTGCTGCTCACGGGGAGCTCTGCTTCGTAGCCCGCAGCAGGATCACCCGCAGTATGCCCGCGATCGGCACCGCGACGAGCATGCCGAGCACCCCGCCGAGTTCGGCCCCGATCAAGATCGCAAGCAGCACCATGAGCGGGCTGAGCTTCACTTGGCTGCCGACGACGGTCGGCGCGATCAGGTGGCCTTCGATTTCGTAGATGCCGACGAAGAGCGCGGCGACGATCGCGGCGTTCACCCACCCGTTGTTCAAGAGCGCGACGGTGACGGCCGGAATGAACGTGAGGATCGCGCCGACGTAGGGAATCAGGTCGCCGAACGCGGCGAGGAGTCCAAGCAGGAACGCGTATTTCACGTGCATGACGAGCAGCGCGATCGTCAGCATCACGCCGACGCAGAGCGCGACGAGGAGCTGCCCGCGAATGAACCCGCCGAAGACGTGATCGGCGTCGGCCAAGAACGCGAGCGTCTCCTCGCGGCGGTCGTCGGGAAGCAAACGCAGGAACGCCGCGCGCAGCCGCGCGATGTCGAGCAGCAGATAGGCCGCGAGCAGCGGGATCACGACGAACGTCGCGACCGCGGCAAACGCGCCGAGCGCAAAACTCATCACCCGTCCGACGGTCTCGAACCCGTGTGCGTGCAGCCATTCCGCCGCGGCGACCGGAAGTTGCAGCACGTCGGCGCGCATCGAATCGGGAAGACGCGAGAGAATCGGGTTATTCGGGTCGTTCATGTACGCGTTGAGCGTCGCCGCGAGCTGCGGCCAATTCTTCGCAAGGTCGCTCACGTCGTTCGCGATGCGCGGAATGACGAGCCAACCGACGATGCCGAGCACGATCGCGAGCCCGAGATAGACGATCGCGATCGCGGCGACCATCGGCACACGACGCTCGAGACGCGAGACGATCGGATAGATCAAATACGTGAAGAAGACCGCCCCGATGAAGATGTAGACGACGGGTGCGATGCGCACCAGAAACGCGAGCGCGATACCGCCCAAGTAGAGCGCGAGCACGACGACGAGCAGCAGTTTGAGCGCGAACGTGACGCGCGCTTCGGTGACCCAGCCCCACGGATCGC
>JAJXXM010000090.1 GCA_021781095.1 bacterium | reverse complement strand
GCGTATTGAGTGAAGCAAAACCTCTGGTAGAAACGTTTCGGCGGGTCTCCCCGCCGCTCCAGGGCGGTACTTTGGCCGCCCTGGGTAAGAGTCCTGTCCTAGATTAAGTAGAGCTTAGGTTAACCGCCAAGGTGTTTCAGAAAGTTCTGAATCTGCAGCACGAGTGCGGCATTATTACCGGCCTTTGCGAGTTTGAGCGCCTGTTTCAGCGTCGCTTTCGCGGCATCGGTCAGGTCGGCCCGATGATAGACCACTCCGATACCGGCCTCGCCGACGCCTCGCGCGAAGAGCGCTTCGGGGTCGTTCGGGTCGATCGCGAGCGCCTTCTTTGCGTAGCTCTGCACGCGATTATAGTCGGGCGCTTTGCTTTGGATGATGACGAACGCGGCCTGCGTGTAGGCGGCCTCGCTGATCTTCGGGTCACCCGCTGCAGCGGCCTTATCGAGCGCGGCGAGCGCCTCGACGGGCTTCAACGCCTTCGCCGCGGCGACGCCCTGCTGCAGATAGAAGGCTCCGACGAACTGCGCCCCGGGGTTCCCGGTGGGATCGAGGCTCTTCAATTCGGCCTGCATCGCATTGGAGTTCGCGGTGTCGCCGGTCTGCAGATAGGCCTGCAAGAGGTGGCTATCCACGGCGATCTTCGTCGCCGCCGGGGTGCTCTTCTGTGCGAAGAGAATGCCGCGCGCCTTTTCTAAGGAGGCGATGCTCTGGGCGTACTGCTTCATCCCGAACTGGGCGACGCCGAGGGCGTAGAGCGAGTTCGGGCTGGAGTCGAGCGCGTAGGCTTTCTGCGCGTAGAGCAACGACTGGTCGGGATCGGCACCCGCTTGCTGGACCGAGACGGCCGCGAACGACTGAGCGGCGGCCTCTTTGAACGGCGCGCCGATCGTCGCCACTTTATCGAAGGCCTGCGCCGCCGACGGGTAATCCGAGGTGAAGTAATCGGCGATTCCGAGATACTGCAGCGCCAACGAGTTGCCGGGGTGCGCGAGCAGATAGGTGCCCGCGGCCTGCTTCGCATCGGCGTACTTTCCGGCATGAATGAGCGCATCGATGTGCCCGAGTGCGCCGCCCGCAGCGAACTGGTCGCCGGAGCGTACGACGCGCTTACCGAATTTCAGCGTGTAATCGTAATAGGCGTGAATCGGCGTTTTTCCTCGATGCGCCGGTTCGTAGGTCGAGGTTTTCGCGATCTCCAGTGCCGCGGCGACGTCGCCCTTATTCGTCGTACGAATGACCTTCACGACGTGGAAGGTGCCGTTCGGAAAAACTTCGACTTGCAGAACGACGAGCCCGGGACCGGCCCACGGCGTCGTGGTCGTCCCTTGCTTGATGAGCTTTGCAGGGGAGAACTCGCTTGCATACTGCGCGCGAGCGGGCAGCGCCCCCATCGCGGCAATGACCGCGAGGGCAAGGGTAGCGGCGACGGGCCGAAGGCGTTTCATGCGTGCTCCTATGATGGGGGTATTGCGTTGAGTGGTACTCCGACAAATCGTTGCGGCAGGCGACGCCCGACCGCAGCGGCGACCGCCGGCATGCTTTCCATAAACGTATCAAACTCTGCAAACGTCAGCGACTGCATCCCGTCGGAGACCGCCGAGGCAGGGTCGGGGTGCACTTCGACCATGATCCCAGCGGCGCCCGCCGCCACCGCGGCGAGCCCCATCGGGGCGACCAGGCCCGCGACGCCGGTGCCGTGCGAGGGATCGACGATCGCCGGAAGATGGGTTCGGCGGGCGAGGAGCGGCACGACCGCGAGGTCGAGCAGATTTCGCGTCGCGGGATCGAAGCTGCGCACCCCGCGCTCGCAGAGGACGATCTGTTCGTTGCCGGTGAGTGCGATATATTCGGCGGCGAGCAGCCACTCGTCCACCGTTGCAGCGAGCCCACGTTTGAGGAGTACGGGCTTCCCGGTCTCACCGACCGCGCGGAGCAGGGCCGTATTCTGCATGTTCCTCGCACCGATCTGCAGCATCTCGGCGCTCTCGGCGACGATATCGGCATCGCGCGGATCGAGCACTTCGGTGACGACCGCGAGCCCGTAGAGGTCGGCGGCTTCGCGCATCATCGCCAAGCCTTCGCGTCCGAGCCCCTGGAACGAATAGGGCGAGGTGCGCGGCTTGTAGGCCCCGCCGCGGAGAACGTTCGCACCGGCGCGCGCCACGGCGGCGGCGGTCGCAACGATCTGTTCTCGGCTCTCGACCGCACAGGGCCCCGCGCAGATTGCCAGTTCCTCGCCACCAAAACTCGGCCCGCCGGGGCGAAGCGAGACGACGCTCTGTCGTTCGCGTGCATCGACGTGGACCAGGCGGAGATCGCGCGAGGGGGGAAGCGGGCGGCCGTTCATTCCCGCGATGCTACCACGCGACCGCTCGAACCGGGCGGTGGAGAGGTCGCACGGGCGAGCTCGGCGATCTCGCGCGGGCTTAAGGGGCGTACGCGACCGCTGGCGAGCGAGCCCAGCTCGATCGGCCCGAATCGAAGGCGGCGGAGTTCGATCACCGGGTGCCCGAGCGCGGCGAACATCTCGCGCACCTGACGATTGCGCCCTTCGTGAATCGTGAGGTCGACGAGGCTGCGCAGCGACGCCGACGAGACGATCCGCAATTTTGCTCCGGCGGCGCGAAAACTCGGCGTGCGCACGCCCGCGCGCAACTCCTCGATCTGTTCCGGGCTGAGTTCTCCCCGAATCGTCGCGCGATAGGTTTTCTCGACACCGAAACGCGGGTGGAGCAGACGGTGGATGAGGTCGCCGTCGTTACTGAGGAGCAGGAGCCCCGAGGTATCGTAATCGAGTCGTCCCGCCGGCACGACGCGCGGAAGATCGCGCGGTAAGAGATCGACGATCGTGCGCCGCCCCTCCGGATCGGAGAGCGTCGTCACCACGCCGACCGGTTTATTCATCGCGAGATAGATGAAGCGTTGGGCGACCGCCGGCTTCCCATCGCACAGAATGCGATCGTCGGGGCTCACGAGACTTCCGAGTTCGCGAACCACGTGTCCGTTCACGCTGACGCGCCCGGCGAGGATCAGTTCGTCGGCGGCACGGCGAGATGCGACGCCCGCGCGCGCGAGCGCACGGTTGAGCCGCATCTGCGCCGCGTCGCGCCTAGTACTTTCCGTTGTTCTCTTCGTAGCCACGAGACATCGAGAGCGCCTCCTTGGTGACCGACGCCAGGAATTCGTCGTTCGTTCGCGTCTGCGCCATCTTGTCGAGGATGATCTCGGTAATATCGCCGCTATTGAGGACTGCGGTCGCACGGCGCAACATCCAAATCTTGCGCATCTCTTCGTTCGAGAGCAGGAGCTCTTCGTGGCGCGTTCCCGAGCGTTTGATATCGACGGCGGGGAAGACGCGCGATTCGGCGAGCTTGCGGGTGAGATTGAGTTCCATGTTCCCGGTGCCTTTGAACTCTTCGAAGATGATGTCGTCCATCTTCGAGCCGGTCTCGATCAGCGCCGTGGCGATGATCGTCAGCGAGCCGCCCTCTTCGATCTTTCGCGCCGCACCGAAAAAGCGTTTCGGTTTGTGCAACGACGCGGTATCGAGGCCGCCCGAGAGCGTGCGCCCGGAATTCGGAACGACTTGGTTGTAGGCGCGGGCGAGGCGCGTGATCGAATCGAGCAGGATCACGACGTCTTTGCCCATCTCGACGAGACGCTTGGCGCGCTCCATCGTCAGTTCGGCGACCGCGGTGTGGTTCTCCGGATGTTCGTCGAACGTCGACGCCACGACCTCGCCGTCGATGGTGCGCTGCATGTCGGTGACTTCTTCGGGGCGTTCGTCGACGAGCAGCGCGATGATGTGCGCTTCGGGATGATTGATGGAGATCGAGTTTGCAATATTTTTGAGCAGCGTCGTCTTACCGGCTTTCGGCGGCGAGACGATCAGCGCGCGCTGCCCCTTGCCGATGGGGCAGAAAAGATCGATGACGCGCGTCGAGAGCTGCGTCGCGCGCACCTCGAGTTTAAAGCGCTCGTTCGGATAAATCGGCGTCCCTTTTTCAAAGAGCTTCCGCACGCCCATCTTCTCGATATCGATCTCGTTAATACGATCGACGCGAAGGAGGCCGAAATATTTTTCACCCTCTTTCGGGCGACGGACCGTCGCGTCCACGCGATCGCCGCGCCGGAGATCGGCTCGCCGAATTTGCGCTTGGCTCACGTACACGTCTTCATTCCCGATCACGTATCCCGCACGTCGCAGAAACCCGTACCCCTCGGGAAGTATATCGAGGATTCCGCTCGCGCTTTCGATTCCCGATCGCGCCTGCTGCGCGGCGAGAATCTGCAGGACGATCTCGTCCTTTTTCACCTTTGCCGGCGCCGCAATCTCGATGGAAAACTCTTTTGCCAGCTCGACGAGTTCGCTCTTGTTCTTCTCCTCGAGTTGCGCCGCGGTCAGTAACGTCGGCGCCTGCGCCTCGTTCTGCGCGAACGCTTCGGGTTGCGGAAACCCGGCGTTATTATGGCGACGCCGCGAACGGCGACGACGGCCGCCGCTTGGCGGGCGACCATTTTCGTTGGGGCGGTGATCGAGTTGCAGGGGAGGCTCACTCTCGCAGCGTCCGCACGCATTCACCAGCGACTTCATCGGGCTGCGCCGCGATGGTGGGTGAGTGCAAGCGGGAGGGAATAGATTGCGCCGGGCGAGTCGATAGCGACTCAACGGCACCAGGGAGGTTATAGCACGGGATACGCGCCCCCTTCAAGCGTCCGGCAATAAAGCCGGGAGTCGGCGCGCCGTTACGCCGCGATGCGCGAGAGTTCGGCGCGCGCGAGTTCGGCGAGGTCCTCGCCGCCACCGGCCACGAGTTCGAGGCCGGGCATCGCCCGTACGGAGCAGACCAGGTGGATGTAGGGCCGATGAAGGATCGCCGGCAGCGCACGATGTTCGCGGAGATCGTCGAGCAAGTCAGCGTCGGGAACGGCAATCGTTCCGGCGGTGCGCCCGAAGCTCCGTAGCGCCTCGATCAACGACTGGAGAGCGGCGTACCCGGCGGCACGTTCCGCCCACTCTTCCGGCGCGGCGATGGAGAATGGAACGCGCACGAGCTGCGCGCTCCGGCCGCGCCGGATGCGAGCGATGAGGACTGCGTTGCCCGTCGCTGCGGCCGCGTAGCCGTACTCGACGAGGACTCGGTGGAACGACGTATGACGCATGCATGGACCTCTTGCCAAGCATACATCGAACATACGTTCGCAGTCAAGCCGGGGTGGCGAGCCTCGCGATCGCTTCTTGGTAGATCTCGACGCATCGTGCGGCGATGCCGCGGGCGTCGAAGCGGCGGGCGACCTCCAGCATCCCTTCCCTCGTCGCCACCGCAATCTCGGCGCCCTCCATCGCCAGCGCAAAGCTGCGCGCGTCGGGCGCGAGCAGGCGAGCGCAGCCGCCGAGAACGTCGCGATTCTGCGGGGAGTC
>JAJXXM010000067.1 GCA_021781095.1 bacterium | reverse complement strand
CGCGTGCGAGCTCGTCGACGCGCTGCGTCGATCACTGGCGCTGCCGCTTTCAGAGCGAGACGCCGATCGACGGCGGCGCGGTCGCGCGCCTGATGGCCGCGATCGAAGCGCTCGGGCTCGAAACGATCAAGTGCGAGGGGCTCTACACCTTCGACGGCGTCCCCGGCTACTCGCTCGGACAGGGACAGTAGCCGAGCGCGCGCCTCGCGACTAGATCGTCGCGAGGTGCAGCGCTTGCGCCGTGTCCTTGCGTACGCTCTCGCAGAGCGCGGCGTCGTCGGCGATCGAACGGCCATATGAGGGAATCATCTCGGTGAGTTTCGATTTCCACTCACCGAGCGAGCCCTTGTAGAGCCGGTTCATGACATCGAGCATCACCGCAACGGCGACCGATGCACCCGGCGAGGCTCCGAGCACCGCAGCGATCGAACCATCGCCGTCGGAGACGATCTCGGTGCCGAACTGCAGTTTTCCACCGAGTTTCGGATCGGGCATGATCACCTGAACGCGCTGCCCGGCGACGATGAAATCCCAATCCTTCGGATCGGCCTCGGGGAAATATTCCCGCAGCGACGCGTATTTGCTCGCCTTCGATTTGAGCACTTCGCCGATTAAATATTTCGTCAGGTCGAAGTTGTCGCGCCCTACCGCGAGCATCGACTGGAGATTATCGCTTTTCAGCGAGCCGAAGAGATCGCCGTAGGAACCATGCTTGAGAAACTTCGTCGAAAAGCCCGCATAGGGCCCGAAGAGCAGCGAACGTTTGCCGTCGATGAACCGCGTATCGAGATGCGGCACCGACATCGGCGGAGCGCCGACGGATGCTTTTCCGTAGACTTTCCCCAAATGGCGATCGACGACGGCATCGTCGTCGCAGCGCAAGAAAATACCGCTGACGGGGAAGCCGCCGAAGCCCTTCCCTTCGCGAATGCCGGAGTGCTGCAGTAACGAAAGCGCGCCGCCGCCGGCGCCCAGAAATACCGTCTTCGTCGGCACGGTACGGGTGCTGCCGTTCTTCGCATCGCGGACCGTGACGTTCCACGCACCGTCGGAACTGCGTTGCAGATCGGTCACGCGATGCGCGTAGGAAACGTTCACGCCGGGAAGGCTTTGCACGTGCGCGAGCAGTCCGCGGGTCAGCGCGCCGTAGTCGACGTCGGTGCCGATCGCCATGCGCGTCGCCGCAACGTGCTGCGAAGGGGAACGCCCTTCCATAACCAGCGGCATCCAGCGCGCCAATTCAGCGTGATCTTCGCTATATTCCATGCCGCGGAAACAGTGGTGCGCGCTCATCGCCTCGAAGCGCTTGCGCAGGAAGGCAACGTTGTCGTCCCCCCAGACGAAACTGATGTGCGGCACGTCGTGGATGAAGGACTCCGGTTGCCCGAGCGCACCTTTGCGCACCATGTAGGCCCAGAATTGCCGCGAGAGATCGTACTGCGTGTTGACGGCGAGCGCCCGCGCGATGCCGACGCTGCCGTCGGCGTTCTGCGGCGTGTAGTTGAGTTCGCAGAGGGCGGCGTGCCCGGTACCGGCATTATTCCAGGCATCGGTGCTCTCTTGTGCCGCCGAATCAAGGGCTTCGAAGATCTCCACCTGCATATCGGGGCGCAGCTCTTTGAGCATAGCGGCGAAGGTTGCGCTCATAATACCGGCGCCGACCAGAACGATATCTCTCTGTTTCTCAGGCATAGCCTCCATAGGGTACCGCCTGCGCGGGCGCGCCGTTACGGCTTCTTCGGCAGCTGCGCGGGTAAGAGTTCGAAGGTCACCAGCTCGGTCGCCCGCACGACGGTTCCGGCATTCTGAAGGGCGTCCGCAAGCGGGTTCACCTGCCTGAGAACGGCGGCCATCCCGGCCAAATACTCGACCGGCGCGGGTTCGACGTTGAGAAGCCGTCCGAGACGCTCGCCATCGGCCGCGGCAATGCTCTCGGCCTGCTTTCGACCGAGCCGAACCGCTTCGGCGAGGGCCTCGCGTTTGGCGGCGCGTGGATCTGCCGGAATCTGCGTCGGACTCCCCTGGAGCGTCCAGTGCGCCCGAGCGAGCGCCGCATGAAGGCGCCCGACATTCGACGACGCCGTACGGACGTCATATTGCAACGCTTGGTACTCGAGACTCGACGCGGGGATGCCGAGCGCAACGAGAGCGCTCCGCAAGGCGGCTTTCGTCGCGCCTTTTTTGGGAGCGACGATGAAGATATCGAGCAGGCGTTTCGGCGTATATCTGCCCGTAGCAATGACGGTCACCCCAACGGGAAAGGTTGGGATCGACCCTCCGGATACTTGTTGGGCGCCGACGCCCCCAGGGGCAAGGAGCACGCTCAAACAGAAAATAGCGCCCGTCGTGTGTAAAATTGTTCGCACGTTTTTCATAGCAACGGTGCGTTCAAACCTCGCCCGCCAAGTCCTATTCTCGAACGCGATGAAAAGGCGCCGTCTATAACCCGGGTCAATCCCTCGGGTGAGTCGACGCGCTAGAATGACGACATGGCAACCCGCACGATCGAACTCGACGTCCGCCCCTTTCACGAACGCGGCGAGGAGCCGTTTCAAGCAATCATGGATGCCGTCGAGGCGCTCGGCCCTGAGGATGCCTTCCTCCTGGTGAACTCTTTCGAGCCGATTCCGCTCTTCGGCGTCATGAAAAAATTGGGGTACTCCTATACCGCCGATGAGGTCGCCCCCGAGGAATGGCGGATTCTCTTCACGCGATCGACGTGATCGGCGACCCCTCGTCGCGCAACGACCCTCTCGGCAGTGAAGTCGCCCTCGCATTCGCGCTTGCATTCTTCGCCGCCGGCTGCGTGCTGGTGGCGATCGGGGGACCGACGCTCGGAGCGCTCCATGCGTTCGCGGCGTTCGTCGTCATCGCTGCGATTGCGGCCCTGAACCAGCTGCTCCCCGTCCTCACGCACGCGCCAAACGCGCGGGCGGGAATCGTTTTCGCCCTCGCATCGGCTTTCACGGTCGGCTTTATTTTGCTCATCGCCGGTTTTTACGGAATGCCGAGTTTCGACGCCGCGGCAGTGGTTCTCGGTTGTAGCGCGACGCTCTGGGTGGGATGGACGATACTGCGCCTCGTGCGCGGACGCGACGAACGGCGCACGCGCGCCTTGGTGACGTACGCGCTCGCGGCCTTTCTCGCAGCGGCGGGAATTGGAGCGGCGATGGCCGGAGCGCTCGGCAATCTCTGGGCACTTCCCCTCTCGGCGCTCGCCCCGGTGCACGCGCTGCTCGCCATCGGCGGGTTCGCGAGCATCCTCATCGTGACCATCTCCTATCGTTTCGTTCCGATGTTCGCGGTCGCGCACGCCAACGCGTATGGATCGTGGGGGGCGGCGTGGATCGTCGCGCTCGGCATCCTCGTCGCCGCCGCCTCGATCGGAGGATTTCCCATCGGCGCGCGCATCGGCTTTCTCGCCGCAATTGCGGCATGCGTCGCGATCGCCATCGCTCACCTCAAAACGCTCACTTCGCGCCTGCGCGCGCGCCTCGATATCAGTCTTCGCTACGGCGAGGCCGCGTGGGCGTTGGGAGTGCTCGCAGCGGTAGCGGCGCTCGCCGGAACGTGGGAGCCGCGCGCATTTCCCGCCGCGGTCGTTCTCGCGATCCTCGGTTGGGTATCGATGACGATTCTCGGCTACTCGTACAAAATCGTCGGTTTCCTCACCTGGCAGGGCGCGAAGGCGCGCATGCCGGCGGCACGGCTCCCCGCTCTCGCAAGCGCCGTCGATCTTCCGCTCGCCTACGCGGCGTTGGCGCTGATGACGACCGGCGCGCTCGCGGCCGCTGCGTGCACGTTCGCCGAATCGTCGTTCGCGCGCGTGGGCTACGATATCTACGCGCTCGGGGGCATCGCGGCGGTCGTTGCGATCGCACGGCTCGCCGCACGCTATTTTTTCGCATCGGAGGGCGCACGTGGATAACCAGAAACGCATCGTCCGTCTCGATAACCGCGGCCTCGCTCCACCCGAACCGATGATGCGCATCCTCGAAACGATCGAGGATTTCGGCCGCGACACGATACTCATTGCAAATATGGACCGCGAACCGATTTTTCTCTTCGCCGAACTCCACGATCGCGGCTTTGCCTACAGCTGCGATCCCGAGATCGGCGGAGGCTACCTGCTGAAAGTGTACCGCGAATGAATGAAGTGCTTCGGCGAAGCGTCGAGTCGGCGCTCGCCACCGTCAACGACCCCGAACTCGGGATCGATATCGTTTCGTTGGGGCTGATCTATGAAATCGAAGCCGACCACAAAGGCGCGGTGACGATTCTGATGACGATGACCACCCCGGGTTGCCCGATGCACGAAACGATCGTCGCCGACGTGGAGCGCACGATCCGCGCGCTTTCGGAGGTCACCGATCTCCGCGTCACCGTCACGTTCTCACCGGAATGGACACCGGAACGTCTCAAACCACAAGCGCGCTTTCTCTTAGGGAGATAAACGACCGATGCTCCGCAACGAATACCGCGAGCGCTCGCGAACGATCCTCCGGATTCTCCGGCGGTGATGCCGGCTTTCCCATTTCCGGAGATCGATCGCCACGCGATCGGCCTTTTACGAACGGCCGAGCGACGAACTCCCCCGCTGCGCCTTGCAGCACCCGCTCATCACGAGCACTTTTCCACACCATCATCCGCGCCACGAGCGTAAAAGGAAAATCCGTCCATGAACGATACCGCCGAACTCGACATTCGTACGATTCCCCCGGCGCGCAAGCACCCCACGATCCACGCGCGCCTCGACACCTTAGCCTCCGGTGACGCACTCACCCTACTCAACGATCACGATCCTCGCCCGCTGCGTTTCGAACTCGAACACGATCGCCCGGGAGCGTTCGCATTCGAGTATCTCGAGAGCGGCCCCGAGCTCTGGCGCGTGCGCATCCGGCGCTCGTAGCGAAGGTTTCGCTTCAGTCGTTCGGGCGCGCCGTGTACCCGACGCGCCGGATCGTTCGAATGATGGGGCGGTCGCTACGGTCGGCGAGCTTCGTACGGAGATACGAAATATAGGTTTCCACGACGTTCGGCTCGACGGCGGTCTCGCTTCCCCACACGCGGTCGAGAAGCTGTTCGCGGGTGAACACGCGCCCGGGCTCGCGTAAGAGGGCGACGAGCAAATCGAATTCGCGCGCGGTAAGATCGACGCGCTTGCCGGCGCGTTGGACCTCGCGCTTGGCGACGTCGACGGTGATATCTTCGAACCGCACGAAGTCGCGTTTCAGGAGCTGCGGGCGTCGCAATTGGGCGCGCAAACGCGCGGCGACCTCGCCGAGGTGGAACGGCTTCGCGACGTAATCGTCGGCGCCGGCGGTCAACGCTGCAATTTTATCGTGCGCGTCGCTTCGCGCCGAAAGCATCACGATCGGCGCTTCGGTGTGACGGCGTAGGAGCGGAACCAGCGAAACTCCAT
>JAJXXM010000155.1 GCA_021781095.1 bacterium | reverse complement strand
GCGATTCCAGCAGCGGATCGACGATCGCCGAGGCGTCGATGGGAACGCCGTTATAATGTCGCAGCGAGCGCAATCGCGCGATTTGCTCCGGACGTAGTTCGTTCCGAAGGATGCCGAATAGCTGGCCGTCGCGGTTCTGTTCGACGATGTAGACCGTTTCGTGCCGATCGATGAATGCCGCAACGTCGGCCGCGAGCGGCAGCGCGCGCACGCGAAGATAATCGCTCTCCATCCCCGCTTCGCGGAGCAGATCGCGCGCTTCGACAACCGCATGATGCGTCGATCCGTAAGCGAGGATGCCGATCGCGCTCCCCGTCTCCTCGCAGAGCGGCTGCGGGACCAACGTACGCGCCGTCTCGTGCTTGCGCGCGAGGCGATCGAGGTTGCGCTGCCACACCTCGGGATTTTCGGAGTATTTCGCTTCTTCGTCGTGCCCGGTACCGCGCGTAAAATATCCGGCCGCGGGGTGTTCGGTGCCGGGAAGCGTCCGGTAGGGAATTCCGTCGCCGTCAACGTCGCGGTAGCGCCCCCAGTCGGGGTGCGCGCTCAAATCCTCGGCGCGAAGAACCTTTCCGCGATCGAACGGCTTCTCGGGATACGCAAACGGCTTGGTCAGCCACGAATTCATGCCGAGATCGAGATCGGAGAGCACGAAGACCGGGCACTGCATCCGCTCCGCAAGGTCGAGTGCGGCCATGCCGTCTTCGTAAAGCTCGTCGACGGTGCCCGGCAACAGCACGGGATGTTTCGTATCGCCGTGCCCTAGGGTGTAGGTAAAGCTGAGATCGCCCTGCATCGTTCGGGTCGGCAAGCCGGTCGACGGGCCGACGCGTTGCACGTCGAAGATCACCGCCGGGATCTCGGCGAACGAGGCGTAGCCGACGTATTCGGCCATCAACGAGATGCCGGGCCCCGAGGTCGCGGTCATCGCGCGCGCACCGGCCCACCCGGCGCCGATGATCATGCCGACCGCCGCGAGTTCGTCCTCGGCTTGAACGATGGCGTATTTTCGCTCGCCGGTTTCGGGATCGACGCGATATTTTTCACAGAGCGCGATAAAAGATTCGCAGAGCGAGGACGCGGGCGTGATGGGATACCACGCGCTGACGGTGCAGCCGCCCATCAGGCATCCCAGCGCGGCGGCGCGATTCCCGTCGATAAAGAACAATTCGTCGGTCGCGCCCGCCATCGGTTCGATCGCAATATTTTCCAACGGCGGTAGATGTTCGCGCGCGTACGCCGAGCCGACCCGCACCGCTTCCAGGTTCGCCGCGGCGGCTTTCGGCTTGCTCTTAAATTGCGCGCCGAGCGCGACTTCGATCGTCGATTCGGGAATGCGCAACAACTCGGCGAGCACCCCCACGTAGATCATATTGGTAAGGTATTTGCGCATCGCGCCGTCTTTGACATGCGTTTTCGCAAGTTCCGTAAAGGGAACGGCGTAATACGTGATGTCGTCGCGCAGCGTGAGCCCGGCGACCGGATAGGTGCTTTCGTGGACGATCGCGCCCCCGGAGCGAACGCTCGCCACATCTTGCGTCCAGGTGGCGGTATTGAGTGCGACCAGAAGATCGATGGTTCGCGTTCGGCAACGATAGCCGCGTGCGGTCGCTCGAATGTCGTACCAGGTCGGAAGCCCCTCGATATTCGAAGGGAAAACGTTTTTCGGCGCTACTGGGACGCCGAGCCGAAAGATCGCATTCGTGAGCACCAAGTTCGAGGACTGACTCCCCGAGCCGTTGACCGTAGCGACCCGAATCGTGAAATCGTTGACCGCCTTATTGCCCATGCCCTATGATGTTTGCGTGCGTCGGCTCGACTCCTACCTGCGAACGGGTTATGGAACGTTCGCTAGACGCGCGTCACCGTCAGCCAGCGGAAGAAATCGTCGGCTCGCATCGGACGGGCGAGAAAATAGCCTTGGACGTAGCGACATCCGTAGAAGCGCAATCGTTCCAATTGTGCTTCATTTTCGATCCCCTCGGCGAGCGGGCGAAGGCGCAGCTCCTGCGCGATCTTCAACACCGCCTGTACGACGCCGCTCGCTTTGTCGTCGATCTCGCAGCGCGCGACGAATTGTTGATCGATCTTCATCACGTCGACGGGAACTTCGCGCAACCGAGCGAGCGAGGAATGCCCGGTTCCAAAATCGTCGATCGCCGTCATCGTGCCGAGTTCGTGGAGGGCGCGCACCGCACGCTCGATATCGTTCGTGTCCTCGGCAATTACGCGCTCGACGATTTCCAGAACAAAGCGCGAGGGCGAGAGCCCGTGTTCGTCGAGCAACGTTTTGAGATGTTCGGGTAAGCGCGGATCGAGCGCCTGGCGCGGAAAGAGATTGATCCAGACTTGCAGATCGACGTCGGCGTCGAGCCATTCGCGAGCTTGCCGCGCCGCCTCGCCGAGCACCCAAAGGCCGACGCGTTCGGCGAGCGTCATATTTTCCAGAAAATCGAGAAACGACGCCGGTTCGAGCAACCCGAGGCGGGGATGGTTCCAGCGCAAGAGCGCTTCGACGCCGGTGCAGCGCAGGTTTTCGCCGACGAATTCGAAGATCGGCTGATAGAACAGCACGAACTCACGGTTACGAACTGCGGCGTGCAGTTCCGTCGCCAGGGAGAGCGTGCGCTTTTCTTCCGCGAGATCGGGGCTATAGAGCACGGCACGCCCGCGGCCGGCTTGCTTCGCCCGATACATGGCGAGATCGGCGTGCCGCAGCACGTCCTCGTATTCCGCATTATCGGCGGCGAATGCGATTCCCACCGAGACCGAGACGTAGAGCTCGTGCTCTTCGACGGCGATCGGCTCTTCGAAGAGCTCGGCGATGCGTTGTCCGAGCTGGTTCGCGCCCTCGGCGCTTTCGCGCACCACCATCGCGAATTCATCGGCACTGACGTGCGCGACGAAATCCGCTCCGGCGAAATCGTTACAACGTTCGGCGATCCGTTGGAGCAATTTGTCGCCCGCCGCCCGCGTGAGCCCTTCGTTCGTCAGCTTCATGTGATCGATATCGATGAGCGCCAGCAAGAGCGCGCCTTCGCTACGGTCGAGCCAGCGTTCGAGGCCGCGCCGGTTCGGCAATCCGCTCAGCGAATTGGTGAACGCGAGCGCTCGCGTCTGCCGTTCGGCGCGCGCGCGTTGGTCGACGAGCGCGCCGACCGAGAGCGACGAGATCGCCGAAATCACGATAAAGGTCTGGAGGTCGATCGGGTGGATCGAAGTGGTGGGAAAGATATAGTTCAGAATACTCGTGAGCGCGTCGGTCACGAAGATTCCCGGAATGGCGAGGCGCAGACCGCCGCGCGCCGCCATCCACATGAGCGGGAGAAACACGAAATACCGAAGTGGATCTCCGCTGACGCCGGTCAGCACGGCTGCGTAGCCCAATAGCGTCGCGCCGATCACCGTGGCATAGAGCAGCATCCGCTCGCGCATTTGAATATCGAAGACGGGGGCCGGCGGTTCGTCGGGATCGGCGACGAGCCGCGGCGTGAGGTACGTCGCGAGAATCGGAACGAGCACCAACAACCCGAGGGTATCGCCGACCCAGAAGCTGACGACCTCGCGCAGATAATGTTGCCAGCCTCCGCCGTAAATCGAAACCGCGATCGCGCTGGGTATCAGGGCGAGAACGAGCGGGGCGACGATAGAAACGCCGCAGAAATTTGCGGCGTCTTGGAAGGTAACGAACGGAAGGTGTACTGCTAATACGCGCTTGAGGATCAGGACGACCACCGAGTACCCGACGGCGGCGATGATGCCGAACTCCAAATATACGATCGGCGGGAGATGCGCCGTTGCGGGAAAGACGATCGGCCGCGTAATTTCGGCGAGCACCGCTAACGGTGCGTAGGCGTAACCGAAGGTATAGATGAGATAGAGCGTGAGCGCGGCGCCGAGGTACCAAGGATAAAACGTTCCGTGCGCACCGTTATAGAACGCTCCGAGAAGATCGCTCCCGACCCACGCAGCGAGATAGAGAGCCGCCACGGCAATACTCTGCACCGGAGATAACCTGGGCCTGCGCTCCATCGCTCCCTCGCTCTCGTGTGGTGAGCAGCCTACGCCACGCTCGGGGCGACACCCTTCCTCCGCGCAAACCGCACGTATGTGCGAATCGCCACTAGCCGTGTCGATCGGCGCGCGGCGCGGGAACGAGCGGCCGGCGCGCCGCACAAAAAAGTACCCCGGCAGCGTTCGCTGCCGGGGTACCGCACGTGCATTTCGCTGCGAAGCGAAATTACATCATGTCGTAGCCGCCCATGCCGCCGCCGGGCATCGCCGGGGCGTCTTTCTTGGGCTCGGGCTTGTCGGCGATCAGGGTCTCGGTGGTGAGAATGAGGGCGCCGATCGAAGCGGCGTTCTGCAGGGCCGAGCGCGTCACTTTGAACGGCTCGACGATACCCGACTTGAACATGTCGACGATCTCGCCGGTCATCGCATCGAAGCCGTGCGGAGCCTTCTTGCTCTTCACGTTGTTCACTTCGACCGAGCCTTCGAAGCCCGCGTTGAACGCGATCTGACGAAGCGGCTCTTCGAGGGCCTTGCGAATGATGTCGATGCCGATCTTCTCGTCGGCCCACGTTGCCGCGTGGCCGTTGGTCTTCGGCGCGGTTTCGACGTACTTCTCGATCGCTTTCACCGCGTGAACGAGCGAGCTGCCGCCGCCGGGGATCATGCCTTCTTGAACCGCAGCGCGGGTCGCCGAGAGCGCGTCCTCGATACGATGCTTCTTCTCTTTGAGCTCGGTCTCGGTTGCGGCACCGACCTGGATCACCGCGACGCCGCCCGACAACTTCGCGAGGCGCTCTTGGAGCTTCTCACGATCGAAGTCCGAGTCGGTCTCGGCAATCTGCTTTTTGATCATCTCGATGCGGCCCTTGATGGCATCGCTCTTCCCGGCGCCGTCGACGATGGTCGTCTCTTCTTTGGTGATCTTCACGCGTTTGGCGCGGCCGAGCTGATCCGGGGTGACCTTATCGAGCTTGAGGCCGAGCTCTTCGCTGATGACCGTCGCGCCGGTGAGGGTCGCGATGTCCTTGAGCATCTCTTTGCGGCGGTCGCCGAAGCCCGGCGCTTTCACCGCAACGCTGGTGAACGTACCGCGGAGCTTATTCACCACCATCGTCGCCAGGGCTTCGCCCTCGACGTCTTCGGCGATGATCATCAGCGGCTTCTGCACCTGGACGACTTTTTCGAGCAACGGAAGAATGTCGGCGATCGCCGTGATCTTGCGCTCGGTGACGAGGATGAACGGATCGTCGAGAACCGCTTCCATACGCTCGCTGTCGGTCACCATGTACGGCGAGATGTAGCCCTTGTCGAACTGCATGCCGTCTTTGGTCTCGACTTCGGTCTTCAGCGTCTTCGATTCTTCAACGGTGATGACGCCGTCTTTGCCGACTTTTTCCATCGCGTCGGCGAT
>JAJXXM010000419.1 GCA_021781095.1 bacterium | reverse complement strand
CCACCTCGGCTGTATCGCGCAGTGCAGTTCGACCGGCATCCATCGTGCCGCGATAAAACTCTTGCTGCTCGCCGGGCTCGACGTCGTGCGCCCGAGCGACCAGCGCTGCTGCGGCGCGCTCGCCGCGCATGCCGGCGAACGCGAACGCGCGCGTGCGTTGGCGCGTGCGAATATCGCGGCGTTCGAACGGAGCGGCGCCGATGTCGTCGCGATCGACGCGGCGGGATGTGGCGCGCAATGCAAGGGTTACGGACATCTGCTCGCCGACGATCCGGCGTGGGCCGCGCGCGCGAAAGCGTTCTCCGAGCGGGTGCGCGATATCAGCGAGATTCTCGCTGCCTGCGAACTTCCGGCGCCCTCGATTCCGCTCGCCGCGCGCGTCGCCTACCAGGAGCCGTGCCATCTCGTGCACGCGCAGCGAATCACCAACGCGCCGAAGCGTTTGTTGGCGACGATTCCCGGGATCGAACTCGTGCCGCTCGAAGAGGCGACGCTCTGTTGCGGCGGTGCGGGCGTCTACGCGATCGGCGAGCCGGAGATGTCCGCGCGCCTGCGCGAACGCAAGGCCGATGCGATCCGTCGCAGCGGCGCGAGCGTTTTCGCGTCGGCGAATATCGGCTGCATGCTGCAACTGCGCGATGCGATCGCACCGCTGCAAGTTCGGCACGTCGTCGAACTGCTCGCGGATGCGTACGAGTAAACGCCGCGCACTTGTCACGCCGAGTAGGTTGCGAAGCAACCGTATCGAGGCGCCGCACGCACGCAGTTGTCACGCCGGGTAGGTCAGTGTCACGCCGAGTAGGTTGCGAAGCAACCATATCGAGGCGCGCAAATCGAGCCCTCGATACGGCCCCGAGCCTGTCCTGAGCGAGCGGAGCGAGCCGAAGGGGCCTACTCGGGCTGACACGTACGAGCAAATCTGGGGTGGCTGGATTCGAACCAACGCATGGCGGAGTCAAAGTCCGCTGCCTTACCGCTTGGCTACACCCCATCGTAACGCGCGCGCGGGAGAGTTACAGGGGCGGCCCGCTCCTCCCTCTGCTCCGGCGCAGCCACGGGATCTCAAACCACTCCCCGTGCGCCGCCCGACGACTATACCGGAGCGCGGCGACCAACCATACGACCAAGAGCACGAGGTCGATCGCGAGGGCGATCGCGTAGAACGCAATAATCGCCGTCGTGTTGGGGACGACGGCGCTGAGAAGAAAGGGCCAGAGGATTGCGGCGGCGGCTATCGCGAGTGCGGCCCCACCGAACCAGCGCGCCTGGTGCATCTGCCCGCGATACCAGGACGACGCAGCCTCGCGCGGCGCGATGCGATCGAGGAGCGCAATCGGCCACGCGAGATAGGCTAAAGCCACGAGACGCTGCTCGTCGGCGGGCTGCTGAGACTGCGGTTCTATTTCGATGCGATGTAGGTCTTCGCGCCGAGATAGCGCGAGGCCCAGTAGGGTTCGGAGAGGCTGCTCACCATCACGCCGTGATCGCTCGCGCTCACGAACTTTCCGTGCCCGAGATAGATCCCGACGTGCGACGGGCCCGGCGCGTAGGTTTGAAAGAACACGAGATCGCCCGGAACGAGATGGCCGTGGACGGGCTTGCCGGCGTAGTACTGCGCGTCTGCGGTGCGCGGCAGATGAATGCCGACCATCGCGAAGACGTGCTGGACGTATCCCGAGCAATCGAACCCGGCCGAGGTCGTCCCGCCGAACACGTAGGGAACGCCGAGAAAGCGCAGCGCGCTATGGGTGAGTCCTTGGGCGATCTTCGAGGTGCGCGAGAGCACGCTCCCGGCAAAGCGCTCGAGAAGCCCTTCGTGTTTGGGTTTGACCTGCGCCTGAACGGCGAGCAGATGGGACGTCCACGCGGTGACGTCGGGGCTGGCGTTCGCGCTCGTGGGAGCTGCGCTCGCTGCAAGCGGCAGCGCAAAAGCAATCGCTGCCACGATTCCGGCAAAAAATGCCTGCTTCAAATCGGTTCGTCCTCTTTCGTGACACTTGCGAGGTTAGTTGACGGGTTCGGATGTGAAAGTCACCCTAGGGCCGACCGGCCCATTCACCCCACCCTAGTGCTCCCCCGCTCCGGGCATTGCCCGGACTCAGTGATGTAGGTTGGGGACAGCTCCTGCGAGCTATCCGGCGTGGGTCGTTGGCCGCGCCCGGTCGATCTCCTTCTCGACCTCGGCGATTGCCGCCGAAACCTCGGAGGCGGCCCGAAGGATCTCGTCGTGGTCGTCCCCCTCCACCATTACCCGGACGAGCGGCTCGGTCCCGGAGGGGCGGACGAGGATCCGGCCGCGCCCGGCGAGCGAACGCTCGACGCGGTCGATCGCCTGGAGCACCTCCTGGTGCTGGGCGCTCGCCTTGGAGCGGACGCGTACGTTCTGAAGCACCTGCGGCGCCTCGATCACCGCGCCGACGAGATCGGCGAGGCGCTGCTGCGACCGCGCCATCTCGCCGAGAATCGCAAATGCGGTCATCGTTCCATCGCCGGTGGTATTGCTGCGCAGGTCGATGACGTGTCCGGATTGCTCGGCGCCGAGAAAGACGCCGCTCTCGCGCATGCGCGCCAACACGTACCGGTCGCCGACCGCGGCGCGGTCGAGCGCGATCCCTTGCGCGGTGAGCGCGCGTTCGAGCCCGATATTACTCATCACCGTGCCGACGACGCGATCGGCGCGCGCTTCGTGCTGCGCGCGCGCGGCGAGGGCGAGCGCGTAGAGAATGTGGTCGCCGGTGACGGTGGCCCCACGTTCGTCGATGAACAACGCGCGATCGGCGTCGCCGTCGAAGGCCACGCCGACGACATGACGCTTTCCCTGCTCGTGCAGCGCGCGCACCGCCTCGCGCAGCGGTTCGAGATGGGTCGCGCCGCAATGCACGTTAATGCGCGCGCCGTCGTGTTCGCAGTGCAATTCGTGCACGGTCGCGCCGGCCTTGCGTAAGGCGTAGGGTGCGACGGCGTAGGCGGCTCCATACGCTGCGTCGACCACCACTTCGATGCCGCGCAGATCGGCGCCGAGCCCCTCCAACATGGCGTAGTAATGTTTGCCGAGATTTTGTGCGGTTGTGATCTGCCCGATGCCCACACCCGTCGGGCGTTCGAAATCGTCGCGATCCATCGCCGCTTCGATCTCGCCTTCGAGAACGTCGGATAATTTAAAACCGTCGGCGCCGAAGAATTTGATGCCGTTGTCGGCGATCGGATTGTGCGATGCCGAGATCATCGCACCGGCGGCGGCGCCGGTCGCGCGCACGATACAGGCGACCGCGGGAGTGGGGAGCACGCCGACCGAGATGGCGTGCCGACCGATCGAAGCGATCCCCGCCATGAGCGCTGCTTCGAGCATCGGCCCGGAGAGCCGCGTATCGCGCCCGACGACGATCGGCAACGCGGCTTCCGAGCGCGCGACCAACGCATGCGCCGCCGCGCGCCCGACGCGCATCGCCAGCTCCGGCGTGAGTTCGTCGTTCGCGACGCCGCGAATTCCGTCGGTACCGAAGTAACGCATTATCGTTGTGGGCCTTCCCCGGCTACCGCCGTCACGCGAATGAGAATGAGATCGGGGGTCACCGAGACGCCGGAAACCCGGCGCCCGATTACGTCGACGGGAATGACACGCCGCATGCTGTCGGTGGTTCCGGGACTCTGCGGTAGCGGCACATCGACGCGAACGCCGGCAACCTGTGCGAGCACGCCGCTCGTCCCTTGGAGCGTTACCGATGGTGGGTCGGCGAGAATTTTCGAGACCACGACGCCGTTGTGCGGCGAGCCGACGTAGTGAATGAGCGGGCTCGCGAGGCGGCGCTCGATCCGTTCGATGCGCAGCGTTACCGAAGCGGGGCTCAAGCTCTGCACCGCAATATTCGGGGCGACCAGCGTGATCGGCACGTTCTGCACCCCACTGGAGAGCCCGGCGAGATTGAGCACGGCCTTCACTTGATCGGGTTTAATCGGCGCCGCATCGCGATTGGCGCGAATCGTGACGACCGCGTTTTTATCGGAGTATTCGGCGACTTCGTCGGGAGGGAGATTGATCGCGACGATCGGCACCGAGAGCTGCTGGTCGTACTGCGATGCGAGCAACGGATTGTTGGTATAGCGAAAAAACGCCCACCCGGTTACCGCGATGAGAAACGAGAGCAGTTTAAGCGGGAAGTTGTGTCGGAGGATTTTCATCTTCTTCTTCCCGTTTCAAACGTTTTTTGGCGATGCCGCGGACCGCGCCGAAGCGCGCGCGCATCTGCATGACGAAATCGGCGCCGGCGGCAGCGGGATCGCGAACCGGGCGCGTGACGGCGAGCAGGAAGCGGCGGAGACGTTCTTCGTCGTCGACGGCGCGCGAGAGTTTACCGTCGCGCGCGATGCGCACGCTACCGCGCTCCTCGGAAACGACGATCACCACGGCATCGGTCTGCTCGGTGATTCCGAGCGCGGCGCGATGGCGCGTGCCGTAGCGCTCCTCACCGAAACGCGGCTCGGCGAGCGGCAGAAAACACCCGGCGGATTCGATGAGGCCCTCGCGCACGATCGTCGCGCCGTCGTGGAGCGGCGAACGCGACATAAAAATCGCGAGCAGTAGCTCGACGCTGACGCGAGCGTCCATGCGGGTGCCGGTCTCGGCGATCTCGCGTAGGCCGCTCTGCTGTTCGAGAACGATGAGCGCGCCGATGCGATTGCGCGCCAGCACGAAGGCCGCGCGAGCGATGATGGCGATGACCGGGTCGTCGGCGCGTTGGCGCTCGTCGTCGGGATCGCTCTCGCTCAAGCGAAAGAGCCCGCCGCGACCGAGCTGTTCGAGCGCACGCCGGAGCTCGGGTTGGAAGACGATCGGCAACGTGACGGCGGCACCGACGACGATTAACTGCAGGATCGCACCGAGCAGATAGAGGTGCAGCAAGCGGGCGATCCCGAGCAACCCGACGAGAACGAGGACACCGGTCAGGATTTGCACCGCGCGCGTTCCGCGAATTAAGAGGATGAGGTAATAGAACAGCACGCTCGTTGCGAGCACGTCGAAGACGTCGGTGATCCCGACGCCCGAAAAAATGGAGGTTAGTACGTCCACGATCGCTCGATGGCGGCTTCGAGGATCGATGCTTCGCCGAGCCGCGGTTCGACGAGCGCTTCGCTCGCGATCGCCGCGCGCGCGGCATCGTCGAGCGGGGCGAGCAACGTGCCGTGAATGTTCGTTCCGCACGTACGCGCCGCTTCCAGCACGGCGTTGCGTATCGCCGCACTGCGCGTTCTGCGGGGATCCCACGTGAGGCTCGCGCCGTCGGCGAGCACGGCGAAGGACGCTTCGGGCGGAAACGCGGTGCGTTGCAGCGCCTGCAAAAATGCCGACAAGGCGCCCGAGTCGCTGGGTTGAATCTTCCAAGCGATGAGCGATGGAGCGGGTTGCGAGGCGGAGGGGCGATTCACGGCTCTCTATCGGTTAGCCGCGCGAACCGCC
>JAJXXM010000456.1 GCA_021781095.1 bacterium | reverse complement strand
GGGTGCATTTGTCCGAAGAGACGGCAAATATCCATCCTGAATTTGAAGCACGAGAAATTGCGCCTCCCATCTTGGCTCCGATGCCCACCACGGGGCTCGAGCTGCTTACGGAGAGCGCGATCGGGCTGCTCCCGTCACTCTTTCGCGTTTCGGCTCTTCGGCGCCGGTTCACTTCGATGGCGCCGAAGCTACTCGATAGGTCGCGCGGTCGAACGCGTGCTGCGGTCCTTCGATATCTTCTCGATTGCAGATTCGCCTACCGCGCACTCCTTCGCGATCGCCTAGCAGCGGCGCGCGATCTCGTCGAAAGAGCGTTTGAACGCATTGGCGACGTCGCTGGTGCAGAGGATACGGAAGTGGCGGAAGTCATCGACCAACTTCATCGCGATGAGCGAGAGCTCGATGGCGTACTTTCCCGATATGCGTAGGCGACTGGCCGCCGCTCTTCGCGTACTATTATCTCAAGACTCCTCGCTGGTGAGGGCCCTGGAACGCAGCGTGACCGGCCCGTTCCCGGTTCAAGATGCGGCGGCCATTTTGCTCGGAAAACCTCTCTGGATAGGGCCGCTTCTTGAGTATCGTGAGTATGCCGACCGACTCGAGCGTCGGCCGCACCTCTGGCGGTTCCCCCTTTTGGAGTCGGGAAAGTGGAACAGCGACCGTTGGTTGGGGTTGTCATTGAGCGCTCGTATCGTACGGGCGAGGCTCGGTGCCCTCGATCGAGCGCGCGAGTTCTCCTGGTCACCGGAACCAGTTGCGATGCCCATTCGTACCTTCGAAGAGGGCGTACGCGAACTTCAACGGGCAAAATTTGTAGAACGTTCATCAGATATGCAATGCGTGGCGACGGCTATTGCAACTCCGGCGGAACTATATACGGATTTGCGGATCGTAGAAATTATTTCGCATTGGCTATACATGCTCGCGAGGGCTGACGAAATATCTCGTGACATCAGCCCGAACGAATACGACGTGCACGGCTATTCATCCGCATGCCTTCTTTGTCGTGAGCGGTGGGGCCAGCGCGATCGCTCGCCGGCGGCAGTTCCACCCTTTCACCCCGGGTGTCGCTGTTACGCCCAGCCGCGCTTCACTTTATGAAGAAAGCGAATCCATTCGCATTCGTCATTCTTATCGGCGTGTTGAGCTTCTTTGCTGATTTTGCTTACGAAGGGGCGCGTAGCGTTGCCGGCCCGTTTCTCGCCTTACTCGGTGCCGGTGCGGTTGTTGTAAGCAGTATTGGCGGATTCGGCGAATTGCTGGGCTACGGAATAAGCATCATCTCCGGGCCGTTGGCGATGCGGACCAGGCAGTACTGGGGAATCGCGCTTGTCGGATACGGCATACAACTCTCCGCGGTTCCGTTGCTTACGTTTGCGAGGACATGGCCCGAGGCAGCCGGCCTCATCTTTCTGGAACGAATCGGTAGAGCGATCCGTAACCCTCCACGAGACACCATGCTCTCATTCGCCGCGAAAGAAATCGGGTATGGGTGGGGCTTCGGCGTTCATGAGGCGCTGGATCAGGCCGGCGCGCTCGTCGGGCCACTGGTGGTAGCGCTAATTCTCGTCACCGAGCATTCCTACCGCGAGGCCTTCGCGGCTCTAACCGTACCGGTAGCTTGTGTATTTATCCTGTTAGGGATCGCTCGTCACGTCTACCCGCGTCCTTTGAAGTTCGACGATACTTCACCGACTTTGCCAAGCACGTCTCTACCGCGAGTATTCTGGATCTATCTTATTGGGGCCGGGCTCGTCGCCGCCGGCTTTGCCGACTTCGCGCTCATTTCCTATCACCTCGTTCGACATGTCCTACACGTTCCGATGTTGATACCGATCGTGTATTCGGTCGCAATGGCGGTTAGCGGCGGCGGGTCGTTACTCTTCGGGCGCCTGTTCGATCGGTTTGGGTTTCGAGTGCTGCTTCCGCTGACTCTTGTTAGCGCAGCGTTTGCTCCACTCGTTTTCCTCGGCGGATTTTGGGTCGCAATATTCGGCGCGGCGATTTGGGGGTTGGGCATTGGGGTTCATGAGTCGATTATACCCGCTGCCGTCTCGACGATGGTGTCGCCAAAACAGCGCGCGTTTGCCTTCGGCATTTTTACGGGAGTTTATGGCGCTGCATGGTTCGCGGGAAGCGTAGTAATCGGGCTCCTATACGGGAAATCCCTCGTACTCGTGGTCGCATTCTGTATCATAATTCAAATCACTGCGCTCCCGATCTTTGCTTGGATCGCTCGGCAGGGCTCAACAGTAAATGCGGGCGAAGGTTAATCCGTGAATCGACCAATGCGTATTTCTAAAGCGGTCCGAAAATTCGCCGATAGAGGTCTTCGCCGAAACTGGTTGGGAGTGGAGCGTCTTCCGTAAGTGAAAAATTCGAAATATCGTCACCACGTCTACGAGCTTGTAAAAAAAGACTCTCAGAACCGCGCTCCTTCGCAAGCCGGTGTGCGAATTCGTAAAGATGCGTAACGAAAACGGTTCGCACATCGCCGTCCATGAGTGCCTCGGCGATTTGTAGCGCGATCTCAGATCCTTCCCGATCGTTGGTTGCGGCAAACGATTCGTTGAAGAGAAGGAGAGAATGGGGAGGAAGAACGTTGACAATCTCGTTCATCCTACGGAGTTCTTCGTCGAATTTGCCGCTCTCGAGGGATCGATCCTCCTCGCGCCTGAAGTGTGTGAACACCTTGGTAGCGATGGATGCGCGAAACATGCGAACCGGTACGAATAGGCCAGCGGCCATCATTAAATGAGCTATCCCAATGCTACGAAGGAACGTCGATTTTCCCCCCTGATTCGCTCCGGTCACAACAATGATCTTTTTCCCGCTTGCGTTCGCGGTATTTCCGGAAATCGGCTGCTCCGTCTGAAGTGAGAGGGAAAGATCATAAAGATCTTCAAACTGGAGGACGAAAGTTTTACTTTCCAGGGGGACCGGAAAGAAGGTGCGGGCTCCGATCTCCTCGAGACGGTCGTGTAAATTCATGCATGCAATATAGAACCCAAGTTCATAGCGTAAAGTCGAAAAGAACTTCAAAACATGGATAAGTGATCGCTCCAGTATGTCGGCGATGTCTCGTAGCGCTCTGTCTCGAAGATTGTCGAGAGCGCGCGCCCCGCTCTCGTCGCGAGGGTGGAGATAGTACGTGTATCCCGCAATCTTAGGTGGGAAAAGGCGTTGTAGCCAAGAGAACATCGGCGGTTGGTAAGTTCGAATCGTAAATCGATCTAGGAAATGTCCGCATCCGAGCTTGGCACTTGCCATAAAACCGTCGCGGAAATCGACTTGTCGCAACATGTCGCGAATATCGCGAAGGTACGAAGCGGGAACTTCGGCACGAAGCATCTCGATAAAACGCTTAAAGCCGTCGGATTCAAATGCATCGGGGGATCGCTCAATAGTCGCGCAAAGTTGCTCCAACGCGTCAACGAACATTGCGAGCACCTCCCGGGACCGGCGCACGATCGGCTCGGCGCGTCGTAGGCGTACGCCCCAATAGTTACGGCCTTCGGCGGATAGTGCTTCCCCGGCAATCGAATAAAGCGACCGGACCACTTTGCGGTTTGCCAGGCAGTCACGCAGAATGCTCTGGCGATAGAGAACCTCGGACGAATCGCTGAGACCGTTGAGAAGCACGCGGGGAACGATGTCGGCGAGTACACGGTCGTGGCCGGACATGGCGTTCATTATGGCTTCAAGTCCAAGGTCGCGTACGAGGGCGTCGGCGTTCCATGGCAGCCCTTGTTCGCAGTCGGCATCCCTGTCGGGGAAAAGTAAGAACGCATTCACGACGTTGACCTTCCGGCGAGTCTTGCGGAGAGGAGGTCGTAAGTGAGCTCGTAGGTCTTAGCGAGTGCAAGTGCGTATGCTAATCCGTCAGCGGGTTTTCTGACTAGGCGAAACGTACGCGTATTTGAATGTGTTGGATCGACGAGGCTGACAAGACTCACCGTTTTATTACTGAGAGTAGAAAGGTCGTCAATAAATGTCACGCAAACACCGATAGCGTCCAGATCGAGTATTTTCGAAAGAATGCGCGTTCCAAGAAGCGCCGCGTCCTTGGCCGTCGTCGAAGCAAATAGTTCATTTAGAATGATTATGCTGCTTGATGTCGCTTTTTCCAAAATATCGTGAATGCGAATAAGGTCGTCCTCTAGCTTGCCGCGGGAACTACCCGGCAATTCTTCGCGTTCAAAATGAGTGTATATGGCGTCAAAAAGAAAAGTACGAGCTTCGACCCCGGCGACGCGGCATCCCAACGATGCCAAAACGTTCACTTGCCCGAAGGTGCGGGCAAATGTAGTTTTCCCACCTTGGTTTGGTCCGGAGACCACGAACATGCGTTCCTCCCCGGACAAGAACCAATCATTGCGGACGATTGCAAATGGTTCGTGCATAGCTTGACATGCTAGGGCGCTGTCATAACCTTCCTTCACCTCAATAGGTGTGTGTGATGCGCTTACGGTCGGGAAACACGTAGGGAGGCCGGCGCTAGATAAACGTCGAGTAAAATCCGTACATGCAAGGTAAAAGTGAAGTTCACGAGTCAATCGACGAGCCGATGTTGGGAAGAAGCTATGGTGGCGATCGGCGAAACATTTTAGCCTAAAGAACGGCTGAGGATATAACCGAGCGATGTTTTCGACAGCCTTCGCCTCAATATGGTTTAGAGAGACGTACGAGGGGGATTTCGACGAGTGTTCGGGGTATGTCGTAGGGCGAAACCGTTGAAATGTTCGCTCGACCGCGCCGGCAAGATCGCTCTCGTGCCCTCCCTCTCGAACGTTGATGCTTCCCGAGCCTATAATGATTCGAAAATCTAAAGCGTCGATGGATGCCAGCAAAGAAGCCGCGTCTTGTTCGAGAGTTATAAAATCATTGAAACTTAAATATTGCGCGAGCGCGGTGCGAAGTTGTATTAAGCCGCTCGAGGCGGGCGAGAGAACGTGCAATTGCTCGACGGCATGGCGCAAGGTCGTACTATATACGTGAGCTGCGTCTAAGATAAGGCGGTCGTGTTCGAGCGGATACGATGAGTTTGTCGCTTGTTCTAAGTGCCTTTGTACTGTTGAGAAATTATCTGAAAGATGACAAAATAGCTCGTGAACCGACACGTTCTCGACATCCTTCATTATTGCTTGTCGGTAATAGATCGCATCGACATCGGTAAGCGGAGCATAGAAAAGCGGTTCGAGACCGTACTGCTCGTGGCCGGAGAGCATTTCATGGAGAATTCGATCGAGTTGGAGATCGTAAAAATAGGTAGGTGGATCGCGAGGTTCGACCGTGGGCTCGCTAAGGGCAGGGTAGAGAAGGCTGGGAAGATTCATGAAACGCGGCTGACTCCATTGAGCCCCTGGCTCCCGGCTAGAACCGTGAGGCCGCGCCGTGCGGCGTTTCTTTCGTCCCCGTCGATGTAATCGCGCCGACGTGCATCGAGCTTTACGACATATCGGCGCATGTCGTCGGCGATCGTTCCATAG